>JABUSX010000359.1 GCA_021442545.1 Eubacterium sp.
AGCAGACCTTGTCGATATCAAAATCATCATATGCGGCACGGAAATTTTCCCGCTTATTCAATATGGTTTCCCAGCTCAGTCCCGCCTGGAAGGATTCCAGAATAAAAAGCTCATACAGGTCATGCTCATCATGGCAAGGCACACCCCACTCGTTGTCGTGGTAGCTGATGTATAAAGGATTTTTAGGATTAGCCCATCTGCAGCGGGGCAGCTCCGGAGTCATGGTACTCTTTGTATTGGACATCTTGAACACCTCCCCTTTACGATGACCTGTATGATTTTACTCTTTTGAAAGCGGACTCAGAAATTCCGGCTTCAGATTCATTGTGTAAGTAAATTTTTCATTGTCAAATCTGTATTTTTTCTGCAGTTCGGGTCCGCAGCTTGCGGATCCGATCCCGTTCTGGCGGCAGTCCAGATTCAGCACCGTGCTTCCACAGGGAATCAGTTCGTAATTATGTGTTTTGTCGGTCAGCTCTTCCTGTGTATATTCGGACGCATTAAAAGAAAATTTTGCAGTGCTCCATGCCCTGAATGACTTTCCCGCATCGTCCTCAAGCACGATGTAACTGCAGTCCACATGACTTCCGTTTTCCTGCGGCATGAGATAATCTTCATGAAGATCCTTGACACAGCTTTCATATAAGCCGTGCGAAGAAGCCCGGCATTTGTCCATGTAGCTTTCCACCGGACCCATCCCGAAATACGCAGCCCTGTCAAAGCTTCGCGGAAGGAACATCCGGATGCCGAACCGGGGAAGCTCCGGGAATTCCGAATCACGTTTCACTTTCATCGTTACGGAAATTCGTCCTCCGCGGTCGATCCTCCAGACTGCTTCGATATCCATCATCCGCTGCACTGTCGGTGCGGTCATGGCCATTGTACTGTGGATCTCAACCGCATCCTCATCTACAGAAAAGACTGTCTCGTAAGCCCTGGAAGAAGCCCTGTGGTACAGGGCCTTCATCCATTTTTCTTTTATATACATGTCGTTATCTGTGGGAGCTCTCCAGATATTCAATTCCATGGGTTTGTCCAGAAAATCCATATATTTATTCGAATAATTTACAGACCTCTTCGGACAATCCACAGTTTTTTCAGGATAATACACAGCTTCATTCAAATAATAGGCTCTCTCCGGATGATCCATAGTTTTCTCCGGATGATCGGCTCTGTCCGGATAATCCGCGGCTCTGTCCGAATACTTCATGTTTCTGTTCGGATGATCCATAGCTCTGTCCGAATACTTCATGTTTCTCTCCGGATGATCCATAGCTCTGTCCGGATGACTCATGATTCCGTTTGAAAATTCCATGACTCTCTCTGAAAAATCAGTATCTTTCAGGGAAAGCCGGTCAAAGGTTCCGGAAAGCTTATTATAGACGTACCGGAAAAAATTCCCTTTGATGATCAGCTGACGGTTCGTTTCCGAAACGGTAATCGCAGACAGTGTTTGATTGCGCCTTTCACATTCTTCATCCCAGCGCAGGCAGGTTTGATTCCGGGGATCTTCATTTTCGAGGGCGATCTCATCAAAACCAAGCAGATACCCTTTTTCACGAAATGAATCTGCCTGTTTCAGTCTGTAGTTCAGCTTCAGATATACACATCCTTTTGATGGCACAGATACTGCTGCCGAAGGAACACCTGTCTCTCTCTGCACAGCAGACAAAACAAAACCGGCGTCTGTTTGCACCAACACACCTGTCGGCACAGAAAAAAAGCCTGTCTCATGCGTTGCAGCAGCCGGTACAGAAACCACATCTGTCGCTCTCTTCACAGCAGGCGAAGTAAAACCGCCATCTGTTTGGCATGGTGCAGCCGCCGGTACAGAAATCACACCCTTCTCACGCGGAACAGCGGCCGGTACAGAAACTACACCTGTCTCACGTGGTGCAGCGGACGACCTGAACTCTGCCTGCCCCGCTGCCAAAATCTTTCCATCCACAGAAATTTCGTAATCTATGGTCAGATAATCCTTCAGGTCAGTAAAATTCATTTCGTTTCGGATCTTCACTTCGCCGGTTTTCCGGTCGTAAGATACCAGCCGTGCCGGTCTCTGGACGTTCTTCACTTCCAGCAGACCTGTGTGCGGCCGCCGGTCCGGATACACCAGGCCGTCCATGCAGAAATTGCCGTCGTGAAGATCTTCCCCATGATCTCCGCCGTAGAAATAAATATCTCTTCCCTCTTCCGTCCTGCCTTTAAGGATCGCATGATCACACCATTCCCAGACGAAGCCGCCGCAGATGCAGTCGTACTCTTCGATCAGTTCAAAATAATCTTCATAATCTCCTGCGCCGTTTCCCATGGAATGGCAGTATTCGCACAGGATATACGGTTTATTCGGTCCACGTTCCGCATAGTCCCGGATCTCCTGAAGGGAAGGATACATTCTGCTGTACAGATCCAGGTGAGAGTAATCATATTTGCGTGCAAATCCTTTGTGAAAAGCACTTTCGTAATGGGTCAGCCTGCCGGGATCGTACTCCTTTGTCCAGGCAAGAGCCTTCTCGAAGGTACATCCGTAGCCGCATTCATTCCCCATGGACCAGATGACTACGGACGGACGGTTTTTGTCCCGCTTCACAAGCTTTTGAACCCTGTCAAGCACAGCTTCATTAAATGCGGGATTGTCGGCGATCTGCTCGTTCCATCTGCCCGCACGCTCTTCGAACGTGTCCTCCGCATAGTAACGCATCCAGGTTCCATGGCTCTCATTATCCGCCTCATCAATCAGGAAAAAGCCATACTTATCGCACATCTGACTGAACACGGGCGAATTCGGATAGTGGCTGGTGCGGATTGCATTAAAATTATGCTGCTTCATCAGCCCCAGATCCTTTTTCATCTGTGCAGTGCTGATGGTAAAACCTGTCTCCGGATCGGAATCGTGACGGTTCACACCGCGGAATTTGACCGGAACCCCGTTCAGATAAACCACATTTTCCTCAATATGAATTTCCCGGATCCCCGGATATTCAACGATCACCTCATTTTCTGTTTCAAGCACGAGAGTATAGAGATAGGGCTGTTCACTGTTCCAGAGGTGCGGATCTGTGATTTCGAAAGAGACATTCCCTTCGAATTCGAGTGACGTCACCGGCTTCCCTTCCGCATCGAACAGCGAAGCTTTTACCGGAACGGGTTTGTCTGAATAAGCAGTCTCAATGCTGATAAGAGCTTTGTCCGCGTCCGGCTTCGTATGGATGAAATAATCAAAAATGCACTGCTCCGGTCTCTTTATCAGATAAACATCGCGGAAAATGCCGCTCATCCGGAATTTGTCCTGATCTTCCAGATAACTTCCGTCACACCATTTCAGAACGAGAACCGCAAGACTGTTCTTTCCCTCTCTGATCTGTGCCGTGACATCAAATTCGCTCAGTGCATGTGATACCTGGCTGTACCCCACATAGGAACCGTTCAACCAGACATAAAAGCAGGAATCCACCCCTTCAAATTCCAGAAATGCCTTCGGTGCCTTTTCATCCTTTTCATATTCAAATTCACAAATATAAGCACCGCAGGGATTTTCCTGCGGCACATAAGGCGGATCTATCGGAAAGGGATATCGGAAATTCAGATACTGATGCGTATCATAACCATAATTCTGCCAGACCCCCGGTACGGAAACCCGTTCATAACCGGCGGCGTTCTCTGTTTCCCAGAAGCGTTCCTGCAGATCGTAAATGCTGTCATAATACCGGAATTTCCAGATGCCGTTCAGCATCTGAATACGGTCGGAACGCTCACGTTCTTCCACAAGGCAGTCCATGCGCTTTGAGGCCGGAATATAATAGCAGCGGTCCGGCATGGTATTTTCATGAAGCATATGCAGATCTTCGAAATATCGTGGGATGATCAATCCGCGTTCCTCCCTGACCGTACGTATCCTTTCTCAGCAGCCTGTGCAGATCAGCCTGTGCAGGCACTGCAGGATCTCGCCGGCATAAATGCGTTTGATCTCACTCCTGGAGAGTCCTTCGCAGTCGAGGGAAAATATTTCCGTGACTTCTCTGTCATCAAAGAGAATCGTGTAATACATGATTCCCGGAATGCCGTCTGTGTTATTTGGATCAACATTCCCCGTATTGCCCGTGACGCCGATGGCGATCTTCGTCTGAAAATGACCTCGGGCTGCTTTCGCCATGGCAAGAGAACACTCTTTTGAGTACACGCCGCAGGAAGAAATGACCTCTGCCGGAACTCCGGCAGAGATCTTCGCCTCATTCGAGTAAGTCACCATACTCCCGGGAAAGATGGCAGACGCACCCTCGGTATCTGTGATCAGCGAGGCGATCAGTCCGGAGGTACAGCTTTCCATGGTGGAAATCGTCAGATTGTTTTCTATCAGCAAACCGGTCACAGACCCGGCCAGTTCCTCCAGACTTATCTGAACCTTTTCTTCCGGCCGGCAGCTGCCCGTTTTTTCCTTTTCTTCCGGCCGACAACTTAAGAATCCCTTTTTCAAAGAACCTGCCATCGTTCCGCTCCTCATCTTCCGCAGTTTATGTTCTTCTGTTATTCGGTCTGATCATTTCCATTCGTTGAAGCAGACAACCTTATCAAAGGCTTTTCTGATCTTCCTGCGGGGTTCCTTTTCCTCGGCATATCCCACCGCAAGGACCAGTCGGACGATGTTGTCTGCAGGAATACCGAAATTGGCTTCCATCTTTTTCTGATCGTTCATGCCGATAATGCAGGTGGATAATCCCAGATCCATTGCCTGATAGCACATATTCAGGCAGGCCATTGCCAGATCGCCCTGCGCAAATCTCTGGGAGTCCCCGTAATAATCGAGCACGGCCTGCATTACGTTGGCCTTCTGCTCCACGATCACAATATAAGATGAGCACTGATCTCTCCAAGGTGCTCCCGTGCCGCCGTTCGAAAGAACGAGCGCATCTCTGAGTTTTTCCAGCGCCTCCGGTTCGTTCACGATCATGAACTTCCAGGGTTGTGCATTGCATCCGCTCGGAGATAATCTTCCCGCTTCTGCTATTTTGATCAGATCCTCTTTCGCCACTGCTTTGTCAAGATAGGAACGGCAGCTTTCTCTTTTCAGCAGCATTTCTTCAAACTTCATGGGTTTTCCTCCTTTTGTATCCATATACACCGCAGCATTTCTCTTCTCATTGTAATTATCTGCCGCAGCAACGGCAATGACTTTTCGATTCCGGCACACAATAAAGAAAGCTGCCACGAACCTTTGCTCTTTCGATGGCAGCTCTCTTTATATATATTTTGCCTTTCGGCGGTATAAGGAGGGAGTTGAAAAAGAATTATATATATTTAACAGCGTTCCCATACGGTGATGACCACTGCACCGTCGGAGCCGTCGTTTTTGCAGGTATAAAGAACCATGGTGTTTTCTCCTTTGTTTCCGATCGCTTCGCCGTTTTCATAGGCGAGATATTTTCCAAGATTTCTGCCGTCTTCGATTCTCTCGATGCATCTGAAGTTCTGAACTTCTTCTCCGGTGATCAGCTCCATCGCTTCTGCTTCTCTGTTTGCCAGAGCGCCGAATTCCTGGTAGTTATGATCGGTCACGATCTGGTTGCCGTCTGTCCAGTCGAACATGCAGGCGGAATCTTCCGCATCGGAGATCTGCTGAAATTCGCTGCTGTCTTCGCTGGAGAATACTGCTACGTCAATGCCAAGTTCATTGATTACAAGTCGTCCGTAGTTATTCCGTTCGCCGATCTCACGCGCTACGCTTTCAACGTCGGGACGGTTATCCGCATAAGCGGAAGGAATGAAAAGAAAGCTGGGAACCAAGGTAAGGAGGACCGCTGCACTGATTGAAATGATGATTGATTTCTTCATGATTTACGCCTCCCTTCCTTCGATACTGTACTTGTTTCTTTCTGACTACAGTATGAAGGAAAGGAGGCGTGATTATCAGTTCGGTTTTCTCACAAAAAACGTGAATTTTTTCACACGCAGGAGAACTTTTCCGTCTTATTTGTGAAGTTTATCTGCAGGGACGTATGATTCCGCATTTTTATGCCGGATTCATGGTGACCGTTCACTGTCTCATCCCGTACGCAGCGGTATTTTCCTAAATGCGGCGGTACTTCTTCCACTTTCTCATCAGTTCCGGATAAGCGGATTTCGGAAAGTAGACTACCTGCCCGTTGGATAAAAGAAGTGATTCACTGTCGACGGCGTCCACACCGGAAAGATTCACCAGCCGGCTCACGCCGCAGGATGCAAAAAGCGGGCTCTCAAAAAGCTGCGGTACGACCTCGTGGAAAGATGTACGAAGCTTCACGGAGCGGCATTCACGTCCGTCCTTTAAGTAAAACACAGCCGCCCGGTCCACCACCTCCACATAAAGGATATCTTTCAGTTTCAGATCGAAAATGCCGTTCGGCGTGTTCACGGTTACGGATTCCGACTTGCTCCTTCCGGCAGCCTCCAATGCGTTGTCCAGGATCTTCATGAGTTTTTCCGTATTGAGAGGTTTTGTCAGGTAGTAAAACGCATTTACCTCGTAGGACAGCACCGCATATTCCACGGAGGACGTCAGGAAGATGATGAGTCCGGGATCCTTCAGCATACGGAGAGCGGACGCCACTTCCATCCCGTTTACCTCCGGCATCATAATATCCAGAATATAGATCTGAAAACGACTGCCGAAACGCACCTCGGACAGCAGCTCCTTTCCGGAACTGAAGACCGAAACCTCCACCTCCGGATGTACATCGAGATAGGGAGAAAGTGCAACCATGAACATTTCTCTCTGAAGTTCGTTGTCTTCACAATATGCGATTTGAACCGTGCAGTCCGTTCTCTGTTCCACGGTCGTTCCCCCATCCGGCGCAGGATAGGTCCTGTTCCCGCGCCTGCTTCGGTGTCTGATCATCTATGATATGTTATACCATATCACATTCGTATGATTTTGTCTTATTCCCGCATCTTTCCGATATCTGACCATCTATGATATGTACACCATATCAGCTGCACAGGAATACTATCTTACTCCTGCGTCTTTTCCGGCTCCTGACTGTATTTATGTTTATAGCTCAGTATTGCCGTTACCACCGTTGCAGCTATGCACACAAGCATAACGGGAAGATCCAGATGACAGAATCCGAGAATGAAGAGAATCAGGAGGAGGACCGACACGATCACTGCCGAAATAATATATCCCCGTTTGCCCTTCTTCCGTTTTTCTTCAAGAAGTTCTGCATCTTCTTCCTTCAAACGTCTGCCGAGGATCAGCATTGCGATCAGCCAGATCAGCTCGACGACCATCATGATAATATGCCAGAAGCATTTCTTCTCTCCGCCGGCGACAGGAAGCACACCGCTGCCTTCGGCTGTTTCCGTGATCTCTTCCGCGATCTCTTCCAGAATTTCTTCCGCTTCCCCGATCTCTTCGGTCAGTTTCTCAGTGGGTTTCGGTGTTACCCTGGATACCTTGTTTTCCGGTTTCGAAGGTTCGGTCACTTCAGCCTCAGCAACCGGTGTTTCCGTTTCTTCCGACGGTGCGGGCGTTGTCCTTGCTGCCGGTGTTCTCGTATTTGTCGTTCCCGTGTCTGTCGTTGTTTCCGTGGTTGTCGTTGT
>JABUSX010000005.1 GCA_021442545.1 Eubacterium sp.
ATACTCTGCTGCGGGGCAAAAAAACCGAGGGATCTGAAGGTTCCGGGCAGGGAAGAGTGCAGGGATGTATTTTATGCGGTGGATTTTCTGAAATCTGCCACGAAAGATCTGCTTGGCGGAAAACAGGATGCATGGACGATCAGTGCGAAAAATAAACGCGTGGTGATCGTGGGAGGCGGGGATACAGGAAATGACTGTCTCGGAACCTGTATCCGGCAGGGCGCAAAAAGCGTGACCCAGATCGAAATGATGCCGAAGCCTCCGCTGCAGAGAAGAGACGATAATCCGTGGCCGCAATGGCCGCTTATCCTGAAGACCGATTACGGACAGCTCGAAGCGATCCGGGTTTTCGGCAAAGATCCCCGGATATTCGGAACGACGGTGAAGGAAATCATTACCGAAAACGGGAAACTGAAAGCCGTTCGTACGGTAAAGGTGAAATCGGAAAAAGGTGCACTGATCGAAATCGAAGGAAGTGAAAAGGAGATCCGGTGTGAGCTTCTGATCATTGCCGCCGGCTTTCTGGGATGCGAGGACTATGTGATTCTGGAATCTGCAGTGAAGCAGACCGGACGCGGAGTGGTAAAAACAGAGGAAGGGCAATACCAGACTTCGGTTCCCGGTATCTTTACGGCAGGGGATATGCACAGAGGGCAGTCCCTCGTCGTCTGGGCCGTAGCTGAAGGGAGACACTGCGCAGCGGAAACCGATGCATATCTGATGGGATATACATTGCTTACATGACAGGAGATCCTGAAATCGGTATTACGTGACCGCGGCAAATTCAGAACAGAATGAAAAGCAGAATTCGTATAAGAATGACAAATCAGGAAGGAATGAAGGAGAATATTATGGAAACAGCAAAAGTACCGGAATATTTCGGAAGCATGGTTTTTGATGACAGAGTGATGCGGTCTGTTCTTCCGGGGAAGGTTTACACTTCTCTCAGAAAGACGATCGATGAAGGAAAAAAACTGAGACCCGAGGTGGCAGAATCTGTTGCAAAGGCCATGAGAGACTGGGCAGTGGAAAAGGGTGCGACGCATTTTACGCACTGGTTCCAGCCGCTTACCGGTGTGACGGCGGAAAAGCATGATTCGTTTATCGAACCTTCACCTGACGGAGGAGTCATCATGGCTTTTTCCGGCAAGACGCTGATTCAGGGTGAGCCGGATGCTTCATCCTTCCCGACGGGCGGAATCCGCGCAACTTTTGAAGCAAGAGGGTATACGGCCTGGGATCCGACTTCCTATGCATTTATCAAGGATAAGACTTTATGCATTCCCACAGCCTTCTGTTCCTACGGCGGAGAGGCACTTGACAAGAAGACGCCGCTTCTTCGTTCCATGGAAGCGTTGAATAAGCAGGCTTTGCGTATATTAAGACTGTTCGGAAATGACAAGGTGAAATATGTGCATACCTCCGTCGGTCCCGAGCAGGAATATTTCCTGATCACGAAGGAGATGTATGATAAAAGACCGGATCTGAAATACACAGGCAGAACGCTTTTCGGTGCCAGATCTCCCAAGGGTCAGGAAATGGATGACCACTATTTCGGCGTGATCAAGCCGCGGGTAAAGGATTTCATGGATGATCTGGACGAAGAACTCTGGAAACTGGGGATCCTTGCGAAGACGGAACATAACGAAGTGGCACCGGCACAGCATGAACTGGCCCCCATTTATTCGAAGACCAATATCGCAACGGATCAGAATCAGCTGATGATGGAGATCATGAAGAAGGTTGCCGCCCGCCACGGACTTGTCTGCCTGCTTCATGAGAAACCTTTTGAAGGGGTAAACGGCAGCGGCAAACATAACAACTGGTCTCTTTCCACGGATACCGGAAGCAATCTGCTTTCGCCGGGAGATACGCCGTATGAAAATGCACAGTTCCTTCTGATCTTATGCGCCGTGATTAAGGCGGTGGATGATTACCAGGATCTGCTTCGGATTTCGGTTGCGACCGCCGGAAACGATCACAGACTCGGCGCAAACGAAGCACCGCCGGCCATCATTTCGGTCTTCCTCGGTGATGAACTTACGGCGATCCTGGATGCGATCGAAGCAGGTACGCCTTACAGCGGCAGTGAAAAGAAGATCATGAAGCTGGGTGTCGATGTTCTGCCGCGCTTTGCAAGAGATAATACGGACAGGAACCGTACTTCTCCCTTTGCCTTCACGGGAAATAAGTTTGAATTCAGAAGTCTGGGTTCTTCGAACAGCATTGCATGCGCCAACATGATGCTGAATTCGGCCGTGGCCGAGTCCCTGAAGATCTATGCAGACAGACTGGAGGGTGCGGAGAATTTCGAAGAAGTGCTTCATGAAATGATCCGGAAGACCATCCGGGATCATAAGAGGATCCTGTTCAACGGAAACGGGTATGACGAAGCCTGGGTCAAAGAAGCAACGGAAGTAAGAGGCCTTTCCAATTATCCGACGACGGCGGACTGCATGCCGCATCTGCTGGACGAAAAGAACGTTTCCATGCTGACTTCGCATGGGGTATTCAGCAAAGAAGAGCTCCAGTCCAGATGCGACATCATGCTTGAAAACTATTGCAAACAGGTCCGGATCGAAGTGAATACCATGCTTGAGATCACACGCAGAATGATCCTTCCGGCGGTCGAGAATTATGCGGATCAGCTTTCACAGACTGTCGTAAGGAAGAAGGCCGTATGTGACGGCATGACCTGTGTTTACGAAACGACAATCGTAAAGAAACTCTCGGCTCTTGCAGATGAACTCTTCCTGAAAGCCGAGGAACTCGAGAGGGCGGCGGAAGACCTGAACGGAGCAGAAGATATCCTTGCGGAAAGCAGAGCCATCAGAGACTGCATCCTTCCGGGAATGCAGGAGCTTCGCCGGGCTGCGGATGCGGCAGAAACCTATGTCGGGAAAAACTGCTGGCCGCTTCCTTCTTACGGGGAACTGCTTTTCTCGGTGAAGTGAGAAAAGAAGGTGCAGAGTGACGGTGCGAGAAGCAGAACAGCATGGAAATGAGGAATATTGATTCATAAGGAAGAACTGCACGGATATTTTTTGTGAAGAAATCTGCCGGGGAAATCTAGTATGAAGAAAAATGAGGCCGAAAATGGGAATTCATGAGGAATGCGGTGTTTTCGGGGTGTTCGGCACCGAACCGCAGAATGTGGCCGGGATCGCATATTACGGACTGTACAGCCTGCAGCACAGGGGCCAGGAGAGCTGCGGTATAGTCGTAAATGATGACGGTGTCTTTGCCGTTCATAAAGATCTCGGCCTGGTAGGTGATGTCTTTACCGAAAATGTTTTGTCAGATCTGCCGGAGGGTTATGCGGCCATTGGGCACGTCCGCTACGGAACGACGGGCGCTTCGACAAGAGAAAACTGTCAGCCTCTTACCGTCAACCATCAGAAGGGAAAGCTTGCCGTTGCGCATAACGGAAATCTGACAAATGCATTGAAACTAAGAGACGAGCTGGAGCTCCAAGGTGCGATCTTTCATACGACCAGTGATACAGAGACGATCTGTTATCTGATCACAAAAGAACGGCTGACGGCAAAGAGCATTGAAGAGGCTGTATGTCGGGCGGTATCCGCTCTGGTCGGTGCCTACAGCCTTGTGATTATGTCGGCAACAAAAATGATTGCGGTTCGGGATCCCTGGGGGTTCCGGCCGCTTTGTTACGGTCAGAGGGAAGACGGAAGTTTTGTAATCGCATCGGAAAGCTGTGCACTGGATGCAACAGGGGCGCGGCTTATCCGGGATGTGAAACCCGGCGAGATGATCGTTTTTTCATGTGAAGCAGGTTCAGTCAGAGTGCAGCACATGAAAACGAGCTGTCAGACCGTATCGAAAAAACTCTGTATTTTTGAATATATCTATTTTGCAAGACCGGATTCCGTGATCGACGGGAGAAGCGTTCATGCAGCAAGACTGGAAGCCGGAAGGATCCTCGCAGCAGACCATCCTGCCGAGGCGGATGTTGTGATCGGCGTACCGGATTCCGGCCTTGATGCCGCCATCGGCTATTCTCAGGAAAGCGGGATCCCTTATGAAATCGGTCTGGTGAAAAACAAGTATGTCGGAAGAAGCTTTATTTCGCCCTGTGCGTCCATGCGATCCGATACCGTCCGGATCAAGCTGAGCCCTGTCCGAAGTGTGATCGACGGAAAAAGAGTCGTGCTGATCGATGATTCGATCGTACGCGGTACCACGAGCAGGAGAATTGTCGAGATCCTCAGAGAAGCCGGAGCGGCCGAGATCCATCTGCGTATCTCGTCTCCGCCGTTTAAACATCCCTGTTTTTACGGAGTGGATATCGATTCGGAGGAATATCTGATCGCAAATCAGCATAGTACGCCGGAGATTGCAGAAATGATCGGTGTGGATTCACTTGCCTT
The DNA here is from genome assembly GCA_021442545.1 of Eubacterium sp. Classification (GTDB taxonomy): domain Bacteria; phylum Bacillota; class Clostridia; order Lachnospirales; family Lachnospiraceae; genus Bilifractor. Next base: position 4,389 of record JABUSX010000005.1, read on the forward strand.
CCTGAATGCCGGATCACTTGGAAGGCTGTCAGGAAATCAGGACTTCTGTTCGGCCTGCTTCAACGGGGATTATCCGACGGAGATTCCGTCCGATCTGCGGAAAGACAGATTTGAGAAAAAACTTTCGGAGAGAGAAAACTGAAACAGATCATTCAGTGAATGATCAGCCGCTGATGAAAAAAGGAGGCATGTGTGAGTGTGGAGACCGGAATGAAAAAAATTGTACTGACTGACGGAAGTGAGTACTACGGAAGGGGCTTCGGAGCAGATCGAAACGGCGTCTGCGAGCTGGTGTTCAACACCTCTCCCGTGGGATACCAGGAGATCCTTTCGGATCCTTCCTATACGGATCAGTTCGTTGTGATGGCCTATCCCCTGATCGGGAATTACGGGATCAATGAAGAAGATTTTGAAACGAAACGGCCTTCCGTCGGGGGATTGATCGTCCGGGATTACAACGATCATCCTTCTAATTTCAGAAGTGTGATGACGCTGTCCTCCTGCATGGAGATGTATCAGATTCCGGGTATTTCGGATGTGGATACCAGAGAACTCGTACGGAAGATCCGGAATCAGGGAAGCCAGAAGGCTCTTCTTACGGACGCGGATACGGATGTGAGAGATGCTCTGGCAGAACTGAACCGCAGCGTGACGCCCCATGATGCCGTATCCAGAGTCAGCAGAAAACGGGTCGAACACTATGCGGTCTCCGATCCGGCGTTTCATGTTGCCTGTGTGGATTTCGGCATGAAAGAAAATATAATCCGTTCTTTCCTGGAATCCGGCTGCAGCGTAACGGTTTTCCCCTGGAACGTAAAAGCGGAGGAAATAAAAAAATGTCATCCGGACGGGATTTTTCTGTCAAACGGACCCGGAGATCCTACGGATGTAAAATGTGCCGTCGGGCTGGTGCAGAACCTGAAGGGAGAGTATCCGATGTTCGGGATCTGTCTGGGACATCAGATCATGGCACTGGCCTGCGGAGCAGAGACATACAAACTGAAGTTCGGCCACAGAGGAGGCAATCATCCCGTTCGTGATCTGCTCACAGGAGAGATCGAGATGACGTCACAGAATCATTCCTATGCGGTGGATGAAAAGAGCCTCTCCGGAACGGGACTTACGGTAACACATCTTAATCTTCTGGACGGAACCGTGGAAGGGCTGAAGTCGGATGCAGACAGGCTGTTTTCCGTACAGTATCACCCGGAAAGCGCTCCCGGACCGACGGAGGGAAGTTACCTGTTCGGAAGATTCCGGAGTCTGATGGGATCGGAAAAACACCTGTAACGGAACTCATCCGGGGATTCTTTTAACGAGTTGATTTTGCTGTAATACAAATCCGTAATGGAGGCCGGCTATGCCAAAGAGAACAGATATACATAAAATACTCGTCATCGGTTCGGGACCGATCGTGATCGGACAGGCTGCTGAATTTGATTACGCAGGAACGGAGGCGGCACTTGCCCTGAAAGAAGAGGGATATGAGGTGATCCTCTGCAATTCCAATCCCGCGACGATCATGACGGATACATCCGTTGCCGACAAGATTTATATGGAGCCGCTGACCCTGAAATACCTTGCAAGGATCATCCGGAAAGAAAGACCGGATGCGATACTTCCCGGGATCGGAGGCCAGACCGGACTGAATCTGGCCATTCAGCTTCAGAAAAAAGGAGTACTGGAAGAATGCAGGACGGAGCTCCTCGGGACTTCTCCCGAAAGTATTGAGCAGGCGGAAGACAGGGAACTTTTCAAACAGCTTTGCGAAAGGATCGGAGAACCGGTACTCCCGTCGGTCGTCGTAAACTCTGTTGAAGAAGGAATTTCCGCTGCGGACGGGATCGGGTATCCGGTCGTGCTCCGCCCTGCCTTTACGCTCGGAGGAAGCGGAGGAGGCTTTGCGGAAAATGAAGAAGATATGGTCCGTCTGCTGAAAAACGGGCTGGATCTTTCTCCTGTCCATGAAGTACTGATCGAGAAAAGCGTGAAGGGCTATAAAGAGATCGAATATGAGGTGATCCGGGATCATGCGGATACGGCCATTACGGTCTGCAACATGGAAAATCTGGATCCGGTAGGTATCCATACAGGGGATTCCATTGTGGTATGTCCGTCTCAGACTCTGACCAATAAGGAATACCATATGCTGCGGGACAGTGCCCTGAAGCTGATCCGCGTACTGAACGTGAACGGCGGCTGCAATGTTCAGTTTGCTCTGGATCCGGAATCCTTCCGTTACTATCTGATCGAAGTGAATCCGAGGGTATCCCGCTCTTCGGCGCTGGCTTCCAAAGCAAGCGGATATCCGATCGCGAGAGTTTCGGCAAAGATCAGTGTCGGCATGACGCTGGACGAGATCGATCTGATCAACACACCGGCCTGTTTCGAACCGGCGCTGGATTATGTCGTGACAAAGATGCCGCGTTTCCCGTTTGATAAATTCACGGATGCGGATCAGAAGCTGGGTACGCAGATGAAGGCCACCGGTGAAACCATGAGCATCGGCAGAACCTTTGAAGAAAGCCTGCTCAAGGCAGTGAGATCGCTCGAAAACGGCACCGTCCACCTGTACATGGAGAAATTTGAAAAACAGAGGACCGAAGATCTCATGAAAGAGATCAGAGAAGAAAGAGGCGACCGTCTCTATGCGATCGCAGCGCTTCTTCGCAAAAAGGCATCGGTGGAGGAGATCCGTGAGGCAACGGCGATCGACCCGTTTTTCCTTTACGGGATCCGGAAAATTGTGGAGATGGAAGAGGAACTCTCTTCCGGAGAACCGGATGAGAAAAAGCTTTATAAAGCCAAAAGAATGGGCTTTTCCGATGCGGCGGTCAGCCGTTTTACGGGTCTGCCTGAAGAAGAAATCTTCCGGTGCAGAAAGGAAATGAAGCTTTTTCCCGTCTACAAGATGATTGATACCTGTGCTTCCGAATTTGAAAGCTATGTACCGTATTTCTACAGTACCTACGAAAAGGAAAATGAATCCCTTGTTTCGGAAAAGAAAAAGATCGTCGTGCTGGGAGCCGGCCCCATCCGAATCGGGCAGGGCGTGGAATTCGACTATTCCACCGTTCATGCGG
>JABUSX010000305.1 GCA_021442545.1 Eubacterium sp.
ATCAAATCTGCCTGGTCAAGTGCCAGCCGAACCGTACGGCGCACGGTTTTTACGGAAAGACCGGCTGTTACGGGATAGATCGGAATCATGCGTCCGCAGACTTCCTGATAGGCTTCGGGGGTAAAGATTTCCGGATGCTGAAGAAGATATCTTCCGTTCTTCTCAGTCACCAGCCCGCGGAAAACATAATCCCTGCCCGGAATAATATTTCTTCCTATGTAAGGAAGATTGAACCAGTTGATCTGAAGAGTACGCCCCGCACTTTCTGCCGATGCCATTGTGATTGACCTGCCCTGAAATCTTTTCACGGAAGGCGTTTTTCTTAATCTGCACAGAACCGCATTCTTTTCCCCCGGAATTACATGTTCAGGAGAAAGCGGGATTTCATAGATATCATAATCTCTCGGATACATACGCAAAAGCTCCTCCTGGGAAGATATTCCGATCTTCCGGAAGAGCTTTTCTGTTTTCGGACCGACCCCTTTCAGAGCCGTCAGCGATGTCTGTGTCACAGATCGTTATTCCACTGAGATGATGCAGTAATAGACCGGCTGTCCGCCGTTTTCAATTTCCACATCACAGTTCGGGTATTGAGCAGCAATATCTTCTGCCAGACGGGAGGCATGTTCTTCAGAAAGATCCTTTCCGAAATACACACTGATGAGTTCTGCACCATCGAACATCATTTTCCTGACAGCTTCCATGCAGACGCAGTGAATATCCGTTCCGGCATGAAGAAGCCCTTCATCCCCAACGGCCATAATATCCCCCTGATGGATCTCGACGGAGTCAATATGTGTATCACGCACGGCATAGGTGATTTCTCCGGTTTTCACACGGCCAAGCACATCCCGCATAATTTCCTGGTTGTTTTCAACAGACTCATTCGCATCGAATGCCAGTATCGCTGAAATTCCCTGCGGTATTGTTTTTGTCGGAACAACAATAATATTTTTTTCCTGAACAAGATCCTTTGCCTGATTTGCCGAAAGGATTATGTTTTTATTGTTCGGGAAAAGAAATATATTTTCCGCATGAACACGGTCGATCGCATTCAGCAGATCCTCCGTACTCGGATTCATGGTCTGGCCGCCCTCAATAACGACATCAACGCTCAGCCCCTCAAAGATTTCCTTAAATCCGTTTCCCGCACAGACGGAAATAAAGCCCGTCTTTTTGGGAGGACCCGCATGGACACCGTTCAGTTCCGCCTGCTGCTCAGCAAGTTTTTCCGCATCACGGATCAGTTTTTCACGATGTTCCAGCCGCATGTTATCGATCTTGATATTGGAAAGAGAGCCGAGGGTCAAAGCCTCACTGATCACTTTCCCGGGATCATTGGTATGCACATGTACCTTGACAAGTTCCGTATCCGGAACCAGAACAATCGAATCTCCCATCAGCAGCAGGAAATGACGAAACTCATCCAGTCTTTCCTTAGGCAGCGGATCAGCCAGATCCACAATAAATTCCGTGCAATAACCAAAAAGAATTTCTTCTTCAGCCGTGTTCTGCACGACAGACGCTTTCCGGGAATCATCTGCCTTTTCAGAAACAGCACAGATCTCGTTTCCGAGAAGAGCCTGATAGGCACCTTCCAGTACCACAATAAGTCCCTGTCCGCCGGAATCCACAACGCCGGCTTCTTTGAGAACCGGCAGCATTTCAGGAGTTTTTTCCAGAACCGACTTTCCGTGCTCCAGAACGATCCCGAAATATTCTTCAACCGTTTTCCCGGATTCCGCTTCCTTTCGGGCCATCTCTGCAATGCCCTTTGCAACCGTAAGAATGGTGCCTTCTTTCGGTTTGATGACTGCTTTATAGGCCGTCTCCACGGCCTTTTCGCAGGCTTCGGCGATCAGCGGAAGATCCACACAGTCATTATCCCGGATGGTTCTGGTAAAACCGCGGAAAAGCTGCGAAAGGATAACTCCCGAATTTCCTCTGGCCCCGCGAAGGGAACCGGAGGATATTGCCTTGCAGAGAGAAGACATATCCACCGAGGTAAGGTTTTCGATTTCTCTGGCCGCAGCCAGAATGGTCATTGTCATATTTGTGCCTGTATCCCCATCGGGAACAGGGAATACATTCAATTCATTGATCCAGTCTTTTTTCTGATCAAGGTTTCGGGCTCCTGAAAGAAACATACGTGACAGAGCCTCGGCGTTCAAAATATTCTGAGACAAAATATTGTCCTCCTTTAAGCGTCAGCCTGTCAGTCGATCGTGCGTACCCCTTCCACGATAACACGGACTCCTTTAACCTTCATTCCTGTATAGGCTTCAAGATTATATTTAACATGTTCAATCAGATTTTCTGCAACTGTTGCAATATTAAGTCCATATGCAATAATCACATGAAAATCCAGATATATATCATTCGCTTCGATCCGGACGTTGATACCATGCTTCAGGCTGTCCTTTTTCAGGATCCTTACGAGGCCGTCCTTAATATTAACCGCAGCCATTCCGACGATACCGAAGCATTCCACGGCAACACTGCCTGCATAGGTAACGATGACATCCGGATTGATCATGATCTCTCCAAAGTCAGACTGAACCTTTCCTTTCATTCAGTGCTCCTTTCTTCCTGTGTTTATCATGCTCTTTTCCAAGCTGTTCCTTTTAATCCATCGACATTATAACCCAATCTCTCCGGAAACAAAAGAAAAACATACCGCCATAAAAAGACGGTATGTCCAGCTCTTCACTAACTTAGCAATACCTTTCCGATTTCTCAGGCGCGGTCTACTTTTCCGCTTCTGAGACAGCCGGCACAGACATTCATGCGGCAGCTGCCGCCGGACGTTTTGACACGCACGGAACGGATATTGGCTCTCCACATCTTATTGGAACGTCTATGTGAATGGCTGACGTTATTGCCGAAATGAACTGCTTTTCCGCAAACTTCACATTTGGCCATGTTCAACACCTCCTTATCATGTCATGACGCCCGACCATGATGGCCGCGGCACTCGGACATTATAGCAAAATCCGAAACGGTTTGCAAGGAAAAGATTTACCTTATTTGGATTCCCCGGATTCTTTTGAATCTTTGGAATCTTTAGAATCTTTAGAATCAGAGAACATTCCGGCAACACGATTGATTACATCGGGAGCAAGATCCATAATCTTCGTAATGGTATCCTGATCCTTAATGGAAACCAGCTTCGTGGATCCGTCCCTGTCGATCATGAGCAGTGCACTCGGACTGATTTTTGCACCCATGGCTCCGCCTCCGTTGCTTTTTCCGGTTCCGGTAAGTGTACTTGCACCAAGACCGAACGTAACATCAGCAATCGGAATCATCAGTTTATCGCCGATCTGTACGGCTTCACCGACAACGGATTTTGTAGTCAGAAATCCGTCCAGCCCGCGGAACATAGATTCAACGTTGGTCTGAAATTCATTTTTGTTTTCTGCCATGATTATTCTCCTCTGCTTTTTCTTTCTTTCCTTTGCTTTAAACTTTTCCGGATCCTGTTCACAAGAACCCTCACTTCTTTGTCTTTAAAGATCTTTAACACATGCACCAGAATCACCGAAAGGAAAATACGTCCTTTCATTGAAACATTCGTTTCGAAGCACTCTTCCATAAAATCCGGAATGATGTCCAGCTCTTCCGGAACCGGAATACATAATGAATAAAAAATACCGAGCAACATACCCGTAGACGAAGGATCATTCGTTCCGAAGCGTACATATCCTTTCACAGTTCTCGGAAAAATATGGCGGAAAATACCGCCTCCTTCTTTCAGGATGACTGTTGCTGCCTGATCAAAAGAAGATGACATAAAATACGTGATCCACTTATCAGCATTTCTGAAAAAACGCCGGATCTTCCTGATCAGTTTTCTGATTTTATTGAAAAAGCCGCTGATTTTTGATGAAACCCGTTCAAACCAGTCAGGCTCGGCAATATCGTCATCCGCAGCCTGTTTCTTTACCGCAGCCGCACTGCGCTCTCCCGGTGCTACACTGGGTTTTCTGGCTGCCTCTTTACGAACCGCTTTCTTTTCCTGCTTTTTCTTTTTTTTGTCTTTATCCAGAATGGATTGGATCAAAGGAAGAATCGAAAAACCGAACAGACGTACATCCCCTGTGACTTTTTTATCTTCCCGGCTCTCATCATAGGAAAAACGTGCATTTACAGCACGAAAAAGCCAGTAAACGCAGCCTGATGCCTTACATTCTTCATCATTTTTTACGATTTCTGCTTTATATCCGACCGGAAAAAACAAAATCAGAAGAACCAGGACAGCAGCAATTCCAAGCAAAACAAGTATGATTTTTCCTATCACGGATAAAACTGAAAGAAATACCATACGTCAGCCGTTCCCCTGTTTTAAGTCTTCTTCGATCAGAAACTGCCGCAGGTGACATGCTCCGGTTTCCCGGTAAGCAAGTGCCGCGATCCTTCCGACAAGTTCCAGCGCTTCCATTCTGCCGATTGCCAGTCCGACTACCTCCGGAAGCCGTTCCCGATGCTTTCTGCTCTGTATATAAAAACCCGGCACGATATCCAGCTCTTCTTTTTCGTTCGACGACAACGTGATCAGATAAAGCTGTTTATAGGGTCTTCCTTCTTTTAAGGCTTTTCGGATTTCCGGCTCATTGGTAAAAGCCTGCGGTCCGAAATAGACCTGTTTCAGACTTCGGAGTATCCCGGTGTCCATAATCCCGCCTTTCTCATATCCAGATAAGTCCGGTACGCTTTCTCAAGCATCTGACGTTCATTCGGAAATTTCAGAAGATGCGTTGCTTCATGGTACTTATAGTAGCCGGAGTCTGTAAAATACTCTTCCTGCTGCGGTTTGCTGTAATAGTTGTCACTCATCATCAGATACCAGTGGACATCCTTTATAATCTCATCATCCGGAACCGAGAATGAATAACAGCTCTTTCCGATATATTTTACGATGGATGCTCTGGCGCCCGATTCTTCAAAAACTTCACGCACGGCAGTTTCCTGAAAACTTTCCCCCTCTTCCACCGTTCCTTTCGGAAGAACCCAGCCTTCATAGCGATGTCTGTAATGTTTGTAAAGCACCAGGATCTTGCCTCTGTAGATGACAATACCTCCGCAGCTTACAGCGTGACTCATGAATATCCCTCTTTTACTGCACATTTTCTATAAAGTATACGCCGATTCGGTCCTTACTGCAACCTGTCCGGATGTATTGTTATACTCCGAACCAGGCCTGAAAGATCTGTCTGGCGACGGTCGTTCCGTAAAGAGTTCCGTTTCCTCCGTCTTCGACCAGAACCGATACCACAATATCGTTATTTCCCGTATTGGAAAATCCGACAAACCAGGAATGGGACTGTCCGTAGGCAACATCTCCGTATTCTGCTGTTCCCGTCTTTCCTGCAATCGAATACGGGAGATCTGACAGTTCATAGGCTGTACCGTAACGCACGACCCCATACAGCAGTTCTTTGATCTGTTCAGCCTCCTCCGTTGTCATGACCTGTCCGAAGGACGAACCGGACGGTTTGCTTACACTTCTTCCGTCGGCACTCCGGATCTCCTCCGTGAAGAGGGGCATCATCATATTTCCTCCGTTTGCTACGGCATCCGCGATCATGCACATCAGCATCGGAGTAGCCATCGTATCTCCCTGGCCGATCGCCGTCTGCATGGCAAGCTGGTCGGCCGTATTTTTATCCAGGTCAAACAGACTTTCCATAAAAGGAAGTTCTGCCTTCATTTCCGTATTGAACCCAAGAGATTCCGCTGTCTTGCGGAGAAAATCATAATCCAGCTGTTCCACAGCCATTGCTGCAAATGCACAGTTGCAGGAATTTGCCATGGCATCTGCCATTGTTTCATACCCGTGCACATTTCCGTTTGCGCAGTGTATCGTAAAACCTCCGCATTCGTAAGAGCCGGTACATTCATAAGAAAAAGCATCAAAGCTGCCGTAAGTTCTGAGATATGCCAGCGCCGTCACGATCTTGAAAGTAGAACCCGGCGGATACAGTCCCTGCATGCTGCGGTTCAGAAAAACACCGCTTTCATCCTGAGTCAGAATATCCCAGTCCTGTTCGATCGTATTGGGATCAAAGGACGGACTGCTGACGTTTGCCAGGATTTTTCCTGTATCCGTATCCATAACAACAACAGAACCTTTCATGCCGCTCAAAGCGTCGGATGCTGCCTGCTGAAGCGGCACACGCATTGTCGTGACAAGACTGTCTCCCTGTTTTTTCTCATCTTTCAGTTCGTTTTTAACCTGTGAGACAATGCTGCTGTGAGACTGGAGAAGATCGTTGTTATGAGAAGATTCCAGTCCGCTTCCTCCGTACATGTCATAACCTACGGTGTGTGCAAAGAGCGAATAAAACGGATACACACGATACCTTCCGTCTTCTGTTCCGGGATCCGAAACGGTCTGTGCAAGTACCTGTTCGTCCGAAGAAAGAATAGGACCCCTGATGATTTGTTCTTCGACCTCTGCCTGTCGTTTATTCAGCGGGCTGTTCAGCAGTTCTTCACTTTTGAAAAGCTGAAAACAGATCATATAGACGATAAGACCTGCAAACAATGCCACACTGATATATGAAACGATTTTATAAGGCCTAATGATCGCGGAACGAGATTCCTTCTCTTGCCTGTTGTTCGATTCGTTTTTCGAGTTCATCGGTGTTCTCCGTATCTGTATAACGCTGTGGTTTCGGATAGTCATTCGGAACGGAAGGTCTTCTCCTCATCGGCTCCGGATCAGCCGGCAGCCGGTCCGTTTCCCGGTGATATACCGCTCCTTCCATCTGACTTCTCCGGGCGAGCATTTTCTTTTTCATTTCAAGAAGCTCTTCCTTGTTTTCGTCTCTGCGAAGGATATACAGCCCCTGAATGATTGACAGCATGATGATCGTACACATAATGGAGCTGCCGCCGTAACTGACGAGAGGAAGGGTTATACCCGTCATCGGAATCAGTTTTGTTGTACCGCCGATCGTAAGGAAGACCTGAAAGGCGTATTCGGTTCCAAGTCCCAGGGCAACCAGTTTATAAAACGGTTTTTCGAGACGCATGGCAATATTGACAATAAGAAGATACATGCCCAGACACAACAGGATGAGGAAGATGGAAAAGAGAATTCCGAATTCTTCAGCTATGGCCGCAAAAGTAAAATCCTCATTTGCCAGAGGGATCATCTCCGGGTGGCCGCGGAACAATCCGGTTCCGAACCAGCCGCCGGCACAGACGCCGAAAAGAGCCTGAATGATCTGATATCCGGTTCCCTCATAATCCTGGAAGGGATCACGCCAGACCGAAACACGAGTACGCACATGATTGAACATCTTGTAGGCAACAAGAGAGGCCGCTCCCATTCCGCCCAGTCCGATCAGTGCGTAACCGGGATTTCTCGTGGCAACAAAAACCATAA
>JABUSX010000135.1 GCA_021442545.1 Eubacterium sp.
GGATACGGTATTCTCTTCACCGAAAACCGTCACGCTCCCGCAAAGCATGCAGACAATCAGAACAATCGCCAGAAAACGCATTCCGCGGAAAACATTTTTTTTCAATCCATGATTCTTCTTCATTTTTTCTTCCTTAGCCAGTGAAAACCCTCAGACTTCTCTCCTGAAAAATCAGATTTCAGAACCGGACCGTCCCGAACCCGACATCTCAATCAGTATAACACACCCCCCTGCCTGATGACTTAAAACTTTTCCAAAAGCAGATCCTCCATTCCGTCTCTCCGCCTTCTCTCTTTTTCCCGGAACAATTCTTCTGTTCTGCGATTTTAACTTTCTTCCGCAGTCCGGATTCTCCCTGATTTTCTACCTTTTTATTTACTTCAACACAATAAAGTGCTACTATTACGTCTGAAAAATCCAAGAAAAGAGGTTTTATTATTATGAAAGAACTGATGTTGGGCAATAAAGCATTTGCCCGCGGACTGTATGAAGCCGGATGCCAGTTCGTCTCGAGCTATCCCGGCACACCGAGTACAGAAGTGACGGAAGAAGCGGCTCTGTACGATGAGATCTACTGTGAATGGGCTCCGAACGAAAAAGTTGCCATGGAAGCCGCCTTCGGCGCAAGCCTGGCCGGAAAACGTTCTTTCTGCGGAATGAAGCACGTCGGACTGAACGTTGCAGCCGACCCGCTGTATACCATGTCCTACACCGGCGTCAATGCCGGTCTCGTGATCTGCGTAGCCGATGATGCAGGCATGCATTCCTCTCAGAACGAACAGGACAGCCGCCATCATGCGATCGCTGCCAAGCTGCCGATGCTCGAGCCGTCGGATTCGGCAGAAACGCTCGCTTTTGCAAAAGCGGCTTATGAGCTCTCGGAAAAATTCGATACGCCGGTCATCGTCAAGATGTGCACACGTATTGCGCACTCCCAGTCTGTCGTAGAGACCGGAGAACGCATCGTGCCGGAAAAATCCTATACGAAGGACATTGCAAAATATGTCATGATGCCCGGCAACGCAAAACGCCGCCACCCGATCGTGGAAGAGCGCACGAAAGCCCTGCAGGGCTTTGCCGAGATCACCGATCTGAACCGGATCGAAAATGACGGAAAGGAGATCGGCATCATCACCTCCTCCACGTCCTACCAGTACGCAAAGGAAGTCTTCGGCAGCGACGCTTCCATCCTGAAGCTCGGCTTGGTCAATCCGCTTCCCGTTCAGAAGATCCTCGATTTTGCAAAAGACAAGAAAGAACTGATCGTGATCGAAGAGCTCGATCCGATCATCGAGAATCACTGCAAGGTGCTCGGCCTGAAGGTCACGGGAAAAGACAAACTGCCGATGATCGACGAGTTTTCGCAGAACCTTATTGCAAAGGCCTTCGGCCGCAAGGTTCCCGCCGGTCTGACGTTGGATGAACAGATTCCGGTACGGCCGCCTGTCATGTGCTCAGGCTGCCCCCACAGAGGAATGTTCTACAGCCTGAAGAAAAACAAAGTCACCGTCCTCGGTGATATCGGCTGCTATACGCTCGGTGCCGTTGCCCCGCTGCAGACGATCGAAATGACTCTCTGCATGGGTGCCTCAGTCAGTGCGGCGCATGGTTTCAACAAAGCTCTCGGCTCCGAAGGCGAAAAACACACGGTTGCCGTGATCGGCGATTCGACCTTCATGCATTCCGGCATGACCGGTCTCGCAAACATTGCCTACAACCAGAGCAACTCCACCGTCGTCATCCTGGACAACTCCATCACCGGCATGACCGGACACCAGCAGAATCCGACGACCGGCTACAACATCAAAGGCGATCCCGCCGGAAAGATCGACCTCGAGTCTCTCTGCCATGCCATGGGCATCCGCCGCGTCGTCGTCGTGGATCCCTACGATCTTGCCGCCTGTGACAAGGCGATCAAGGAAGAACTTGCCGCAGAAGAACCCTCCGTGATCATTTCACGCCGGCCCTGCGTGCTGCTGAAATATGTGAAGCATAAACCCTCACTGCGCGTCAATGAAGAGAAATGCCGCGGATGCAAGTCCTGCATGCGGATCGGCTGCCCGTCCATCTCCATGAAGAACGGCAAGGCTCATGTCGACGCAACGCTCTGTGTCGGCTGCGATGTCTGCAGCCAGCTGTGCGCCTTCGATGCATTCGAAAGCACCGGATCAGAAGAATAGGAGGGGATCGGAATGGAAACAAAGAATATTATGATCGTTGGTGTCGGCGGGCAGGGAAGCCTGCTGGCAAGCAAACTCCTCGGCCGGCTTCTGCTGGATGAGGGATATGATGTAAAGGTTTCGGAAGTTCACGGCATGTCGCAGCGCGGCGGAAGCGTCGTGACCTATGTCCGCTACGGAGATTCCGTTGCTTCCCCCGTTATCGACCGCGGCGAAGCAGATTTCATCGTCTCCTTTGAGCTCCTGGAAGCAGCCCGCTGGCTGTCCTACCTGAAGCCGGACGGCCAGATCGTAACGAATACCCAGGAGATCGATCCGATGCCGGTCATCATCGGAGCCATGGAATATCCGGAAGACCTTGTAGCTAAAATGAAAGCCACCGGCGCAAAGGTGGATGCGATCGACTGCCTGCCCCTCGCAGAAGAAGCGGGCTCCGCAAAAGCCGTCAACCTCGTTCTGATGGGACGCCTCTCCCGCTATTTCGGCGTTTCGGACGACGTCTGGATGAAGGCCATCGAAAAAAGTGTACCGCCGAAATTCCTGGAGCTGAACAAAAAGGCTTTTGAACTTGGGAAAAACTGCTGAAGACAGAAAACGGAAAGAACTGCCGAAGATAAATAAGGAGATACTGCAATAAATGGAAAACTATTACCAGAAAGAAATTGAGTGCGCGCCCCGCGAGGTGATTAAAGCACTTCAGGACGAACGCCTTGTGAAACAGGTACGCCACGTGTGGGATTCCGTTCCCTACTACCGTAAAAAAATGGAAGAAAAAGGAGTCACTCCCGATGACATCAGATCATCCGATGACCTTTACAAGCTTCCGTTCCTGAGCAAGGCGGATCTGCGCAATGCCTATCCCTACGGTCTCATGGGAAAACCCCTGAAAGACTGCGTCCGTATCCAGTCCACATCCGGCACGACCGGAAAGCGCGTTGTTGCCTTCTATACACAGAACGATATCGATATCTGGGAAGAATGCTGTGCGCGTGCGATCATGGCCGCCGGCGGTACGAACGAAGACGTCTGCCAGGTCTCCTACGGCTATGGTCTGTTCACCGGAGGTCCGGGACTGAACGGCGGCAGCCACAAGGTCGGCTGTCTGACGATCCCGACCAGCTCCGGAAACACGGAACGCCAGATCATGTTCATCAAAGACCTGCAGGCCACCATCCTCTGCTGCACGCCGAGCTACGCCGCCTACATCGGCGAAACGATGAAGGAAATGGGCATGTCTCCGGAGGATATTCCGCTGAAGGCCGGTATTTTCGGTGCCGAAGCCTGGAGCGAGGAAATGCGTCATGATATCGAGAAAACGATGGGAATCAAGGCCTATGATATCTACGGTCTCACCGAGATCTCCGGCCCCGGCGTTTCCTTTGAATGCTCTGCCCAGAACGGCATGCATATCAACGAAGACCATTTCATCGCCGAGATCATTGATCCGGAAACCGGCGTGCCGCTTCCGGAAGGCGAACAGGGCGAGCTCGTCTTCACCTGCATCGACAAGGAAGCTTTCCCGCTTCTCCGCTACCGCACACGGGATATCTGCACGCTGACGCGCGAGAAGTGCTCCTGCGGACGTACGCACGTGAAAATGACGAAGCCGAAAGGACGTACCGATGACATGCTGATCATCCGCGGCGTCAACGTCTTCCCGTCACAGATCGAGACCGTCCTGCTGAACCACGGCTATGCGGCCAACTACCAGATCATTGTCGACCGTGTGAACAACACCGATACACTGGATGTCCAGGTCGAAATGACACCTGAAATCTTCACGGATAAGCTCAGCGAGATCTCCATGAAACAGAAAGAACTGGTTGCCGGTCTGCAGTCGATGCTCGGTATCAAAGCCAAGGTCACTCTTGTTGCGCCGAAGTCCATCACAAGAAGTGAGGGTAAAGCCGTACGCGTCATCGACAAACGGAAAATCTGATCTGATGAAGAAGGAGGAATATCATGGCCATTAAACAAATTTCCGTGTTTCTGGAAAACAAACCGGGTATGCTGAAGAATATGTGCCAGATCCTGGCTGATCATAAAATCGATATGCGCGCGCTTTCACTGGCCGAAACAAAGGATTTCGGCATTGCCCGCATGATCGTGGACGATATTTTCAGCACAACGAACGTCCTTCGGGAGGCCGGATTTGTAAACCGTCTGACACCGGTCATCGCCGTCTGCATTCCGGATGAAACAGGCGGTCTGAACAAAGTGCTGGATGTCTTAATGAGTATCGGCACGAATCTCGAGTATATGTACTCTTCTCTCGGCAAAGAAGCGGATCATGCCTACATGATCTTCCGTATAGACCAAAATGAAAAGGCTGCCGAAGCGGCTCTCAGAAATGCCGGGATCCGGGTCCTTACCCAGGAGGAAGTATCCGAACTTTAAGACGGTCTTTATAACGGAATGAACCAGGCGGAAGATGGCTGCCGGTTCTGCAGCAGTACTGAAAAAACACCCGATTTTCTCTGCGGATATCGGGTGTTTTTTCGTATCATATCTGATTTTTATACTTCGGACATCGCGTGCTTATCAAAACTATGTCCGATCATGCGCTGCAGAAAACGGGCGGTTTTTCCGGAACCGGATATTCCTTTTGATTTCGGATCACACTCAGTTTTCCGTGTCCAGGGCTTCCCTCTTCGGAACCAGCACCTTCTGCTCGTAGCAGGAGAAGGCCTTTTCCACGAAGTCCGCATCCGGCTTCCGGGTAAACAGAGACACCACAGGAACAATGATCAGGCCGGCAAGCATACAGAACACACCGGCATTGATCGGGGACTGCAGGATCTCCGGAAAGATCGGCCTTGCGACCATATTTGCGATCATGACGACTGTGGAAAACAGGAAGCTGGCCCAGCAGGCTGCCTTCGTCGTTTTTTTCCAGTACAGGCCGAACAGGAAGGGCGCCAGGAACGCCCCGGCCAGAGCACCCCAGGAAATGCCCATAAGCTGCGCAATAAAGGTCACGTTCGAACTATACTGTACAAGGGCGATCACGACAGAAATCGCAATAAAGACTACGATCAGCAGCCGCATGCAGAACAGCTGCTTCTTTTCATTCATCTTCTTAAAGACGACAACCTTCAGGAAGTCCAGCGTCAATGTTGAGCTCGAAGCCAGAACCAGAGAGGAAAGAGTCGACATCGATGCGGAAAGCACCAGCACCACAACGACCCCGATCAGGATATCCGGAAGACCGGAAAGCATGGTCGGCACGATCGCGTCATATCCTTCTGCCGCAACGTTGACCTGATCGGAGAAGAGACGTCCGAACCCGCCGAGGAAGTAGCATCCGCCGGCCACAACAAGAGCAAATATGGTCGAAATGATGGTTCCCGTTTCAACGGCCTTTTCATTTTTGATCGCATAAAACTTCTGTACCATCTGCGGGAGACCCCAGGTTCCCAGAGAAGTCAGGATCACAACGCCCAGCAGATTTATGGGATCCGGTCCGAAGAAAGAGGCAAAAATGCCCGGTGTCGTTGAAACAGATTCATCCACCACGCGGCCCATTCCGTCCAGAGCTGCCGACAGGCCTCCCTGCGTGTTCAGGACGGCCACGACAACGGCAATGATGCCGCCGATCATGATCAGACCCTGGATAAAGTCGTTTATAGCTGTCGCCATGTAACCGCCGGCAATGACATAAATACCCGTAAGGATCGCCATTACAATGACGCAGAGCGCGTACGGAATATTAAAGGCCATCCCGAACAGACGGGACAGACCGTTATACAAGGAGGCTGTATACGGGATCAGGAAAACAAACGTAATGACGGATGCGGCAACCTGGAGCTTTTTGCAGTCAAAACGCTTTCCGAAAAACTCCGGCATCGTAGCCGAATCCAGATGCTGCGTCATGATCCTTGTGCGGCGCCCGAGGATCCTCCATGCCAGAAGGGAGCCCAGAAGGGCATTTCCTATGCCCGCCCAGGTTGCGGCGATCCCGTATTTCCATCCGAACTGTCCCGCATATCCCACGAACACGACCGCCGAAAAATACGAAGTTCCGTATGCAAACGCCGTAAGCCACGGGCCAACCTTCCGGCCGCCCAGTACGAAACCGTTCACATCCGTGGAAGACCGCCGGCAGTAGATGCCGATGCCCACCATCACGGCGAAGAATACGATCAGCAGTATAATCTTGATAGCCATGTTCCTGTTCCTCTTTTCCTTAAATTACACTTTATCACGTTGGCGCGTTGAAGTGTTGCTGTTCGACTTATGATAGTATAGGACAGTGTCATAAAAATATCAAGAACTATTCGTGAATAAACAAGATCATTCGCATCTCTTTCGGAGGATCGTTCCTGTACAGCAGCAAATCCCCGCCTTCTCCATCTATGATGGAAAAAACGGGGATCTGCTTCCCTTTCCTGAAAGAGTACGGGGTCTGTTTCCGGAGATTACCGTATGTTTTCCGACCCTGTCTCTTTCCGCCGTTTCCGGCTTCTGATAATGGCTGAAGGCTTCCTGCCGGCTGCACCGGATCTGCCTTCCGCCGCTTTCTGTACTTGTTATCTTCTTTGTCAGCCGCTGAAGACCTGCGCCGTATAATACACGTAATAAGGACGGCCTGTCTTTGTCTTCATCTGTCTGCAGAATACGCTGACACCCATGAATTTATGGCTTGTGCGTATCAGGTTCGCATTATTGACAGCGGATTTCATCCACATATCCACAACATCTGCTGCCGTATCGGCCCCGCCTGCAAGATTTTCATTCACGATTGCGGAACCGACCGAGCTCCGGAACGTTCCGTCCGGACGATAATGACTGAATTTATAACTGATCTCGATAGCTCTCGTATCTGCGACCGCGTTCAGCGTATCCTTCGTTCCGAGAGGCGCGACGCCTTTTATCTTGCGGTAAGCGTTTACCTGACTGATGATCTGGTTTTCCATCGATCCGTCATAATGTCCTGTTACTTCAGCCGTTTTCCCTCCCGGAAGAGAGACCGTGTAGGTCTTATCTATGTAACCGGCCAGCGGAGACTCAATCTCTTCGAGTTCTACCACCGTCCCTTCCGCAAGCTCTGCCGCTGTCCCCTCCGCGAGCTCTGCCAAAGCTCCTTCCGCCGATGAGGCCGGTACGACCCGGTCACCAAGCAGAACACCGGACACGATCACGGCTGCAATGCATACCGTCAGTATGACCGGCACA
>JABUSX010000340.1 GCA_021442545.1 Eubacterium sp.
CATGAAAAGAGCAGTGAGCAAAAAGATTATAAGAAGCAGCACAAAGCAAAGACAGAACGGGAAACTGAAGAGGGCAGGAAGCTGAAGAGGTAGAAATTTTATGCGTGTTGTTTTTATGGGAACACCGGATTTTGCTTCATATATTTTAAAGAAAATGGCAGAAGCGGGAATCGATGTTATTGCTGCGGTTACCCAGACAGATAAGCCGTTCGGACGGAAGGCAATTCTGAAACCGTCTCCTGTGAAGGAAGCGGCACTGGAACTGGGGATTCCGGTCTTACAGCCGGCAAGGGTCAGAGATGAAGCTTTTCTTGATGAATTGAAGGCACTGGCACCCGATGCCATCGTAGTCGCGGCTTACGGGAAAATCATTCCGAAGACGATTCTGGAGCTTCCGAAGTACGGATGTTTGAATGTACATGCGTCTCTTCTGCCGAAGTACCGGGGCGCGGCACCGATCCAGTGGGCGCTGCTCGACGGGGAGAGTGAGACCGGCGTAACGATCATGCGGATGGATGAAGGGCTGGATACGGGAGATATGCTGGAGGTGCGGAAAGTCATCCCGGCTCCGGATGAAACCGGCGGTTCTTTGTTTGATAAGCTTGCGGAAGCAGGCGCCTGTCTTCTGATGGAGACTTTGCAGAAGGTGGAGGCAGGGACGGCCTGCCGTACCAGGCAGCCTGCGGAGAGCCCGACCCGCTATGCCCGGATGATCACGAAAGAGGATGGACGCATAGACTGGAGCAAAGACAGTGCAGGGATCGAGAGACAGGTTCGCGCTTTGTATCCCTGGCCGGGTACGTTTACCTCTCTTTTTGGGAAAAACTGCAAAATCTGGCAGGTATCTCTTTCCGAAGTACCGTGCGAAGATCCGGGTTCAGACAGATCTTCGGATGAAAGCAGCGGTTTTGATCCGGCTCTTTCGGTAAAATCCACGGAAAACACTCTGAATTTTGAAAATAATGGAAAAGAAACGGATACATTTGCTGCAGATAATGGTAAAATAAAAAGAGCTATGTGTAAAAATGCTCCGAACCGGGAAGCTGTTTCGAAGCCGGAAAATGGCGGGAATCCGACGGCAGAAGAAGGATCGAAAGAGATCCTGCCGGGGACCGTCCTTTTTGCGGGCCGGGAGGGAATTCTGGTTCAGACGGGAGACGGCGTTCTTCTGATCAGGGAGCTGCAGCTGGAGGGCAGAAAACGGATGACCGCAGATGCGTTTCTGAGGGGTTGTCCGCTGGAACCCGGAAACAGATTCATATGATGTCTGCATGAAGAAACCGGCAGGGTATCTGTGTGCTGATCGTGCAGAACTGCGGAAAACGTTTTATCTTCGCGACGGCGGATCGGAAGTGCGTGTACAGGGGAAGATATGAACAGAGGTCATTCTCAGGGAAAAAATAAAAAAATCGGCATTTCAGGGATTCTGCTTGCGGTTTTTATCCTGCTGCTGATCATGATCGTAGTGTTTGTCATATCTACAGGCACGACCGGCGGATCACCTGCAGGAGCTCTTCTGCTTCTTCTTATGCTTGCGTCCGCAGCCGCTGTTTTCATGGCCTTTTCGACTTCCAGAAAAAAGGAATTATCTGCTTCCGCAGAGAAAGAAACAGAGAATACCGATCCGCTGACATCTCTGATGAATCAGAGGGGATTTGAGAACGCCGTGAACGAGGCGCTTGCACGCTCTCCGGAACAGGGTGTTCTTGTTTTGTTTGATCTGGATCATTTCAAAGAACTCAATGAGAGTTTCGGACGCGAGGAAGGGGATCGCGTTCTCAAGATGGTTTCCGATATCATCAGGCGTTTTTTCAACCGGAACAGCGATATCATAGCCCGTGTCGGAGGCGACGAATTTGCCGTATTTGCAGGCAGGAACATTACGCTTAATGAAGCGGAACGTATGGTCGAAAAGTTCCAGGCGGAGTTCCGCAGCATTTTCTCACCCAAGTACGGGCGTTACGGCTTTTCCGTCAGCATGGGCGGCGCATTTGTGCAGCCGGATATGACCTATGACGAGCTGCATGCAAAGACCGAGAAGGTCCTGATCCAGGTAAAGGAATCCGGGCGGAACGGCTTTCTGATCGAAATGTCTGAATACAATGAACAGCCGCTTTGCTACTACGGACTCGCAAGGGATGTCACCGCAGAAGAAAGAAGGATCATCCAGTCTGTTTATGAGGCTATGAAAAAGGGCGGCGAGATCGTGCCGTTTTTCCAGCCGAAGGTCGACATTCGTGACGATTCTCTTATGGGAGCAGAGGCTCTGACGCGCTGGAAAAAAGAAACCGGGATCGTGCCTCCGGGTTCGTTCCTTCCGCTCCTCGAGGAGACGGGGGACATCTGTCGTCTCGATCTGTACATATTTGAAGAAGTCTGCAGGCGGGTGTCGGAATGGAAGAAGAAGGGTCTGGACGTACCGACGATCTCCAGCAATTTTTCCATGAAACATCTTTTTAATCCGACCTTTACGGATGAAGTCTGTGCGATCGCCGACCGTTACGGGGTCGATCACGGACACCTTGAAATTGAAATGACGGAAACGGATGATTACGGCGATATGGGCCGTCTGATCGAAGTGATCGATTCCTTCCGGGCACACGGGTTCCGGACGGCTCTGGATGATTTCGGTTCGGGGTATTCGTCCCTGTCACTGGTCAAGAGCGTATCGATCGATGAGATCAAGCTGGATCAGTCGCTTCTTTCGGCCTGGAATGACCGTACGAAACTCGAAGGAAAGGACAGGGCTCTGATCACGCATATCGTCGGTCTGGTCAAGGATATGGGCATGATGGTTCTGGTCGAAGGGGTGGAAACTCTGGAACAGAAGGAGTTCCTGAATTCGATCAACTGCAGTTATGTGCAGGGTTTCCTCTATGACCGTCCGCTTCCGGAAGAAGAGTTTGAAAAGAGAATACGAAGCGGTTCCTGCCGGGTGGCCGAAAGTCAGAATGACCTGAAAGCGGAAGGAACGGAGAACGAAAAGAAAGGTCCGCATGCGCATCTGCATATCCTGGTGGCAGAGGATAATGAGATCAACCGGGAGATCGCGGAAATGACTTTGCGGCAGATGGGTGCCACGGTCTCGACGGCTGTGGACGGGCAGGATGCTTTCGACCAGTTCCGTGCGTCGAAGCCGGGTGAGTTCGATCTGATCCTGATGGATATCCAGATGCCGGTCATGGATGGATACGAAAGCGCCGGTGCGATCCGTGCCCTTGACCGTCCGGATGCGGCAACGGTTCCGATCATTGCGGTCACGGTCGATGCTTACCGGGAGACCAGCGGCCAGGCCAGAAAAGCAGGAATGACCGATTATATTACCAAACCGCTGAATCCTGTCCGCCTCGGAGCAATCCTGGAGAGTCTGAAAGAAGCCTGAAACCTGAAGATGCACAAAAGAGTTTTTGCAAAATCAAATATGAGGAAGCGCAGCAGCGGCAGCCCGGAGAAACGGCAGACCGGTTTCGTCCTGCGGGCGCTTTTTCTTAATATTCTGATTCTTTCTTTCGTTTTTTCCGCCTGCGGAGAGAGTAAACAGGCGGCGGATACGAAGGGGACGGCGCAGCCGGCACAGGCGGCTTCGGGAGATCCCGTTGAGCTGGACGGCAGAGCGGGAGAGGGAGGAAGAATAACGATAACGGACCCTCTTCAGACACAGGTTCTTCCGGAGAATGCCTCGGAAAATAATGCAGGCACGGCTGCGGCGGACATGTCCTTCGTGTCTGACGGTTATGTTTCAGTCTGTTATGACGGCCCCTCCGAAAAGGTCCAGCTGCAGATCACGAATCCGGACGGAACGGTCTGTCCGTATCCGCTTAAGATCGGTTCCTTTGAAGCCTTTCCGCTGACGGCCGGAGACGGTACGTATCAGCTGAATGTTCTGGAAAATATTTCCGGAGACAAATATGCGATCATTCTTTCCGAGGTTTTTGATGTAACGCTGGATAATGAATTTTCCCCCTTTCTTTACCCGAATGAGTATGTTCAGTTTACGCAGGACAGTACGGTCATGCAGAAGGGGATTTCTTTTTCGGATGAGTCATCAGACGATCTGGATTATGTGCGGCGCATTTACGATTATGTGATCAATACGATCGGCTATGATTTTGAACTGGCCATGAGTGCGCCGACAAATTATATCCCGGACGTTGAGGCTACCCTGGAAAGCGGCATGGGGATCTGTTTCGATTATGCGGCCGTGATGTCGGCTTTCTGCCGCAGTCAGGGTATTCCGACCCGTCTGGAGGTCGGCTACGCCGGGGAATCCTATCACGCATGGATCAGTGTATACCTGCAGGAACAGGGCTGGGTCGATGACATGATCGAATTTGACGGAAATACATGGACGCTGATGGATCCGACGCTGCGGGCAAGCAATGACAAAGATGCCGTAAAGGAATTTATGGGGGACGGGTCCTCCTATATGGTGAAATATTACTATTAATCGGAGAAAATTTTATGTCAGATGCGTATGTAAACGAAAACAGACCGAAGGTTTCTGAGAAGGGAAGGTTTCTGGGGGATTTTGAACTGGCGGCTTTCTGCAGCCAGATCGCCATGATCGTGAGATCAGGCATTCCCGTCCAGGAAGGGCTGAAGATCATGCTGGAGGATGCGGGCGGATCGTTTGAAAAAACCGTTCTGGAAAACATGGCCGAAAAAATGGATATGGGCACAGCCTTTTCCGAAGCGGCAGAGGAATCCGGCGTTTTCCCGCCGTATTTCGTGAATATGGTCCGGATCGGAGAAGAAGCCGGAAGCCTGGATAGTGTGCTGACTTCGCTTGAAGCCCATTATAAGAGGGAGTCACATATCCGTGTCAGCATCCGCAATGCCGTGATCTATCCGGTGATCATGGCGGTTCTGATGATCGCCGTTCTCGTGGTGCTGCTGGTCTATGTCATGCCGGTATTCAAGCAGGTCTTTACAGAACTCGGAACGGAGATGAACGGGCTTTCCCTGTTCTTTATGGATCTGGGTATCCTGATTCGGAACAATGCCGCTGTATTCCTGATCATCGCGGCAGCAATCGTCATTGTACTGGTGCTGATCTTTTCTTCGAAAGGGAAAAAATTCCGTGAACGGGTCGGAAACCTGTTCGCGGGAACCAGGGCAAAACGGTTTGAACTCGCGGCCTGCCGTTTCGCCGGAGCCATGTCCACGATGCTGCACAGCGGTCTTCATATGGACGACTGCCTGAAGCTGGCCGGACAGATGAATGAAGATGAAGAGTACGGAAAAAAGATTGAGATACTGCGGACATCTTTTATGGAAAAGGCGGACTTTGCGGAAGCTCTTTCGGAATCCGGCGTCTTTACGGGAATTCAGAAGAGCATTGCTCTGACCGGATACAGGACCGGCGCTTTGGATGAGTGCATGGGGCAGATCTCGGATATGTACCGTGATTCTCTTGATAAGCGTCTTTCTGCGAAGCTGGCTGTAGTGGAGCCTGCGATGGTCATTACGCTTTGCCTGCTGGTCGGGCTCGTGCTTCTTTCGGTCATGTTCCCCCTGCTCGGCACAATGACGGGAGTGTGATCTATGAGGCGGTTCGGTGCGAACAAAAGCAGAGGTCTTCTGCAATATCTTGCCCCGCTGGCAATGTCGGCGGCCGTGCTGGTCTTTTTTCTGATTGGCATCCTGTCCGTGTACCGCTCCAACACGGAACGGCAGAAGGATGCGCTCGAAAAGGCTTTGATGCGGAATATCACTGCCTGCTATGCAACGGAGGGACGGTATCCGGAAAGTCTTGCGTATCTGAAGGAAAAATACGGGCTTTCCTATGACGAAAAGACGTTTTTTGTTGACTATATCGTCCGCGGGAGCAACCTCCGGCCGGAAGTCACGATCATAGAACGAAAGGAAGCATCATGACAGAAAAGATAAAATCCCGGAGCCATGGGATCAATATGATCTTTCCGCTGATTCTGCTCTGTGTTTTCGTTCTCTGTGCCGTGACGCTGATTCTGTTTGCGGCGGGCGTATACAGGCTTTCTGCCTCACAGGAAAGTGAGAATTATTCGACACGGACATCGTTGTCCTATCTGACAGAGAAGATCCGGCAGGGAAACGGCGAAGCTGTGGTGGATTCCTTCGGAGACGGAGACGCCATCGTGCTTTTCGAAGAGGATGGAGGGCAGGTTTTTCAGACATGGCTTTATGTGCATGACGGCACGCTCAGGGAATTGTTTATTGCAGAAGGAACCGGTGCAGGCCCTGAATCCGGAACGGAGGTCATGGAACTGGATGCCATGGACGTAGAAGCAAGGGGAGATAATCTCCTTTATGTGCGCTGCGAAAAAGCCGGTCTTCGGACGGCGGAGGGGTTCATCTCTCTTCGTTAGGTGAGCGCTTCCGGGGAAAATGCCGGAAGGCCGTTAAGGCGGAGAAAAAGGAAAAACCGGACCAGATCCGATGGCGGAGAAAAAGGGAAAAACCAGATCCGGTGACGTAGAAAAAGGAAAAACCGGATCAGATCCGGTACTGAAAGGTTTTAAAATCAGGAGTTTTTTAAAAGGAAGGATAACGTGCAGATCAGAAGGGCATCTTCAACATTCATATTCCTGCTGGAACTTACGATGGGGATTCTGATCTTCGCCATTGCAGCGGGCGTCTGCCTGACGGCTTTCGCGAAGACCTATACCCTGAGTGCCCGGTCGGCAGGAATGAATCTCGCGGTGGAAAAGGTCACGGGGACGGCAGAGCTATGCCGTGCAGCGGCTTCGTTCCGGGAGATTGAAGAGAATATGGAGGATATCTGCGGCATCTGTGAGACGTCGCCGGATCAAATTACGGTCTATTACAGTGAAGAAGGCGTGCCGGTCGAAGAAGAAGATGCGGTTTATGTTCTGGAAACGACCTGTACAGAGCAGGATCCCTTCCTGATTTCAGATATCGTATTCCGCAGCACCGAAGACGGAGAAGAGATCTATTCTCTTCAGATCAAAAAGAATTCAGGGGAGGTGGGCTGAATGGAACATGAAGATGTCAGACCCGTAAATATCGGAACCAGCCTCCTGATCGTTGTGTTTCTTGTACTCTGCCTTGTGACCTTTGCGACCATTGCGTTTTCGGGAGCATGGAAGACCTGGAATGAAGAGCAGACGAATGCCGAAAGACGCACGGCTTATTATGAAGCCTGCAATAATGCGGAAGACGAGATCGCAGCAGCTCTTGCAGAAGGAAAAACAGGAAATCTCGAATTTGAAGTACCCGTCGATGACACCCGCACGCTGCAGGTCGGGATCGAGGCAGACGAAGAAGGAAATTATACGGTCACAAAGTGGCAGATCGTCAGTTCCGGAACCTGGGAAGGAACCGAACA
>JABUSX010000269.1 GCA_021442545.1 Eubacterium sp.
TTTTTCCGGACAACTTTGAGGGTGGACAAAACGTGTTGATAAAAAGTCCTGCAGCTCTTGAAAATGCCGGCCTGTCAGGTTCGGAATCTGATGGGTCAGGCCGGTCATTCTTGTTTCAAAGACAGAAGTATTCTCGGATCTGTCCGAGGATGATCTTCATAAGCCTTGTGCGGGCTTCCACGCTTGCCCAGGCAATGTGCGGGGTGATGAAGAGCTTTTTGCTGTCTCTGATCCGGAAGAGCGGGTTTTCGGGGCTCATGGGTTCCGCACGAAGAACGTCCAGTCCGGCCGCAGCAATGAGACCTTGCTCGAGGGCATCGGCGAGATCGGCTTCCGCAACGATCTGTCCTCGTCCGACGTTCAGGAAGATGCACGATGGTTTCATTTTTTTCAGGTGCTCCGTGTCAATGAGGTTTTCTGTGTATTCATTCAGCGGCGCATGCACGGAAACGATGTCGGACTGCGCAAGAAGGGTATCCATATCCACCTGATGATAACCCTCCTGAGGAGCACGTCCGGAGGGAGAGGTATAAATGACATCCGCACCGAAGGCGGAAGCAATGTCTGCAACGCGCCGTCCGATGTTTCCGAGTCCGATGATACCCCAGGTTTTTCCGTTCAGCTCGTAAAAATGCTCCGCAAAATGTGTGAAGACGGTATCGTTGATATACCTTCCCTCTTTCACATACTCATCGTAATAGCGCAGTTTTTCCAGAAGATAGAAAAGCATGGCGAAGGTGTGCTGGGCGACGGATTCCGTAGAATATCCGGCCACATTTCTCCAGGCAATATGCCGCCGGTCAAGATAATCCTTGTCCAGATTATTGGTACCCGTTGCGGTCACGCAGACGAGCTTCAGATTCCGCGCCGAACCGATGGTCTGTTCGTTAACGATCACCTTATTCAGAACCAGCACATCGGCGTCCGTCACGCGCGCCGGAACATCCTCCGGAGCGGAAAACGGGTATTTGACCACTTCACCAAGGGTATCGAAAGCGGAAAGATCAATATCTTCTCCGATGGTTTTTACATCCAGAAATACGATTTTCATTCTGTCTTTCTCCTTACAATTTCTTATGCTGCTGATCCTCCCTGAGGATCCCGCGGCATATCGCATCTTATCTGAACTGCAATTTTATTACTGCCGGATCTCCCTGAGGATCCTGCGGTGCAGAGCAGCCGGACTGTCGTACAACTACGTATTCCGCCGATCTTCTATGAGTGTTATATCATATTTTTATTCATTCTGTGGTAAAATCATCACAAAGAATCTTTTCTCAGCAGGAAACGGATAGCTGTTTCAGGCGGGGCGGCAGCAGAAACAGATACCAGCCGAATGCAGAATGGAAAAAGAAGCAGATATCTGCCGAATGCGGAATGGAAAGAGAAAAGGATACCTGCCGAATGTGAAACGGCAGAAAAACATATATTTGCTTTGTAAAGGGTGTCAGGAGGACAGAATTTGAAAATCGATATGCACTGCCACGTCCATGAGGGATCTGTGGACAGCAAAGTACATCTTGCTGAATATATAGACATTCTCCGGGAAAAAGGGATCGGCGGGATGCTGGTCACGGATCACGATACCTATAACGGCTACCGGGCATGGAAGAACCTGTGTAAAAATGAGAAATATAAGGATTTCGTCGTGCTTCAGGGTATCGAATATGACACTCTGGATGCGGGGCATATTCTGGTGATCATGCCTGCCGGAACGAAAATGCGCATACTGGAACTGCGGGGAATGCCGCTCGTACAGCTGATGCGGGTCGTCCACAGAAACGGAGGAATACTGGGACCTGCACATCCGGGCGGAGGGAAATTTTTAAGTTTCGGAAATTCGGTTGAGGGAAGAAGTAAAAGCCGGATCATAGGGCAGTTTGATTTTGTGGAAGGGTTCAATGCGTGTGAAACCGAGAAATCCAATCAGTATGCACAGAGGCTCGCCCTGAAATACGGTCTTCCGATGGTTGGGGGAAGTGATGCACATAATCCGAGATGTGTCGGTCTGGGGTATACAGAGTTCGAAGAAGATGTCCGGACGGAGGATGATCTGATCCGCATGATCCGGAAGAAAAAAAGTGCTGTCGGAAAGGGCGGATATTACGGGCATACCCTGAAGAAGAGAATGGGGCCGTTCGGCGAACTTCTGAATTATCTCTACTTCCTTTATAATTATGAAGAGGCCGTGCGTCATTCGAAAAAGAGGGAAGAGACTCTTAGAAAAGAAGCACCGGATGAATGAAATCAGGAGAATGGCACATGAAATACAAGGGGCTTACAGATAGCGAAATACAGGAATCGAGGAAAAAATACGGTGCGAACGTGATTCCGGATTCCGAGCCGACAACGTTCTGGGAGGCATTTAAGGAAACGTTCAAGGATCCCATGATCCGGATCCTGCTGGTCATCGTGGTCATTATGTTCGTGATGTTCTTCATGGGTCAGGCGAAGATCTACGAACCGATCGGGACGGTCGTGGCCATTCTGATCGTAGCGATCGTGACGGCAAAAACGGCGGTCGCCAGTGACACAAAATACCGCGAACTGAAGGACAGCACGAAGAAGGACACCTGCAAGGTGTACCGGAACGGTATTGTCAGCATCATCGAGGTAGATGATGTCGTCGTGGGGGATAAGGTGATTCTGCAGTCCGGGGATAAGATTCCGGCAGACGGACTGCTGATCGACGGCAGACTTTCCGT
This sequence comes from Eubacterium sp., assembly GCA_021442545.1. Taxonomy (GTDB): domain Bacteria; phylum Bacillota; class Clostridia; order Lachnospirales; family Lachnospiraceae; genus Bilifractor. Next base: position 2,706 of record JABUSX010000269.1, read on the forward strand.
GGATAATTCGGTGCTGAACGGTGAAACGGAAGAATGTAAAAAGAGTGCGGCCCCGGAGGAAGAGGCTTTTCCGGAGGAACTGACCGGTGAGACCTTCGTGGATGCGCATTCACTCTTCCGCGGCGCCGTTGTCTTCGACGGGGAAGGCGTTCTGGATGTCCGCAAGGTCGGCCTTCAGACGATGATGGGCAGAATGGCCGAGGAGATGCAGACGGAAGAACCGGATTCTCCGCTGAAAGTCAAACTGGCGAAGCTTGCAAAACAGATTTCGGTCTTCGGCTACGTGGGAGCGATCGCGATCTTTGTGCTGTATATGTTCTTTTTCGTGCAGCAGGCCGGCGGCTTTAATGTTTATTTTTCGCTTGGCTGGAGCCAGGTCCTTATGGATGCGATCAAGGCGCTGTCTCTTGCCATTCTGATCGTCGTCTGTGCCGTGCCGGAAGGTCTGCCGCTGATGATCTCTCTCGTCCTTATGCAGAATACGAGCCGCATGCTGGATCACAATGTTCTGGTCCGGAAGGCTGTCGGTATTGAAACGGCAGGTTCTCTGAATATTCTGTTCAGCGATAAGACGGGAACCATTACAAAGGGCAGCCTTGAAGTCGTCCGTTTCTTTACGCCGGACGGAACGGAGATCCCGATCGATGAACTGAAAGAGCACGGAAAGATCCGGGAAATGCTGGATCTCGCCATCGGGAAAAACACGGGTTCCATGTTTGACGGGGAACACCGTGTGGTAGGAGGAAATGCAACGGATCAGGCGCTGGTGCGCTTCCTGGGGGAAGAGAGTTTCCGGCGCGTGACGGCAGAAGGAACCCTTCAGGTCGGGAAATCACAGGGATTTAATTCCGCGAACAAGTTCAGCCAGGCAGAGATCCCTGAACTTGGAAAGGTGTTTTATAAAGGCGCACCGGAACGCTTCCTGGCCGTTTCGAAGAAAGGGCTGGATCCGGACGGAAACGAGAAAGATCTGGTGCTCGATGTTGTAAATGAAAAGATCGACGGCTATGCGTCCAGAGCCATGAGAGTGCTGGCGTTCGGTTATTCCGTAAGCCCGTTCCGGGAAAGCACCATACAGGATGACGTGGTTCTGATCGGTTTTGCCGTGATCCGGGATGATGTCCGTCAGGAGGCAAAAGAGGCGATCCATGAAGTGCAGAGCGCGGGAATCCAGGTGGTCATGATTACGGGAGACCGTCTGGAGACGGCAGTCTCTATCGCAAAGGATGCGGGGCTCATCCGTTCGGATACGGACCGTGCGCTGACTTCGGCACAGCTGAATACCATGAGCGATGAGGAGATCAAGGAGATCATTCCTTCGATCCGCGTGATCGCGCGGGCGCTTCCGACCGATAAATCCCGCCTGGTCAGGCTCTGCCAGGAGATGAATCTGGTGGTCGGCATGACGGGCGACGGCGTCAACGATTCGCCCGCGCTGAAACGGGCAGATGTCGGCTTCGCCATGGGCAGCGGGACGGAGGCTGCGAAGGAAGCCGGAGAGATCGTGATCCTGGATGACAACTTCCGGTCGATCAAGGATGCGATCCTTTACGGGCGCACGATCTACAACAATATTCTGAAGTTCTGCAAATTCCAGCTGGCCATCAACGTTACGGCTGTTATTGTCAGTGCCATCAGCCCCTTCTTCGGTGTGGTGGAACCGCTGAAGGTCACGCATCTGCTTTTCGTCAACCTGGTAATGGACAGCCTCGGTGCGATCATGCTGGGAAATGAACCGGCACATGAATATTACATGAAAGAAAAACCCAGAAGAAGGGACGAAAGCATTGTCAGCCGTCCGATGGCAGTTCAGATCGGCGTGGCTGCGATCTGGATGACGATCGTCAGTTTCCTCTTCCTGAAGCTTCCGGTTTTCCTGGATATTTTCGGTTCCGAAGAAAAGCTTCTCACCGGATATTTCGTGTTCTTTGTCGCAGCGGCACTTTTCAACGGCTTCAACGTCCGGGACAACGGCTTCGGCATTTTTAAGGATCTGAAAGACAATCCCTCCTTCATGAAGGTATGGGTCCTCATTCTTCTGGTGCAGGCCGCAATCGTAAACGCGCAGCTGGTTCCGATACCGGTTTTCGGATGGATCAGTGCCATGTTCAGCTGCACGCCCTTCAGCCCTCTGGGATGGGTGATCGTTTTCGCACTTGCGTTTACGGTCATTCCTGCTGATCTGATAAGAAAACTGATTATGAAGCCTGCAAGACAGATATAAGGAACAAAACGGATGGAATCTGGCATGGAACTGAAAACCCCGTTTCCGACAAGGATCGCGTTTGGATTCTTTGACGGTCTTCATACGGGACACAGAGCAGTGATCGAACGGCTCTCCGGGCACGAGGCGGTCATTCCGGCTGTGCTGAGTTTTTCTGCGGAAGGCTCTCCCTTTTTGTATTCGGAAAAGGAAAAGGCATGTCTGCTTCGCAGAGCCGGCGTGGAACGGATGTTTTCGATTCCCTATGAGCAGATCCGGGAGCTGACAGGCGAAGAGCTGGTGCGGGATGTTCTGGCCGGGAAGCTGCAGGCAGGAGAGATCGTGGCGGGCGAAAATCTCTGTTTCGGCCGTGATCACCGGGATGCGGATGCACTCAGAACGTACGGAAAGAAATATGGTTTTCAGACAGAAATCGTTCCGGCCGTGAAGGAAGGCGGGGAACCGGTTTCGGCGAATCTGGTCAGAAACGCAGCGGCAGACGGTGATTTTGAACGCATGAAGATCCTTCTGGGCCATGCTTATCTGCTTCAGGGAACGATAGTTCACGGGAAAGCGGCCGGCCGCAGACACGATATGCCCACCGCAAACCTGGCTGTGCATCCGAACAAGATCCTTCCGCCCTTCGGCGTCTATGCGACCGTGTCTCATATCGACGGCGCGTTCTTTTACGGCATCACAAATATCGGCCGGCGGCCTTCGGATGATAATGACCCCTCCGTCACGATCGAGACGAAACTGAATCACTTCTGTTACGATATTTACGGCAAAGAAGTCACATTGGAGATCCATGCCTGGCTGCGCGGGATACAGAGGTTTCCCGGAGGTCTGGATGAAGTGCGGGAGCAGCTGCAGAAAGACATGAAAAACATGGAGAAATACTTTCAGACGCCTGAACGTAATGAATGGTGATGGAAAGCATTCACATAATGAGTTCGGATTGTCACAGACGGTCCGTTTCTATCCTCAAAATCCACACAATCATAATAAAGGTGATTCTATGATCTATACGGTTACATTCAATCCGGCTCTGGATTATATCGTTACAGTCGATGATTTCAAAACAGGACTGACCAACCGGACAACTTCGGAGCGGATGCTGCCCGGCGGAAAGGGAATCAATGTTTCCAGGATCCTTTCCAATCTGGGTATTGAGAATACGGCACTTGGCTTTGCAGCCGGCTTTACAGGCGCGGAGATCATCCGCAGGCTGGAAGATATGGGGATCCGGAACGGACTGATTACTCTGAAAGATACAGGCGGTTTTTCCCGCATTAATCTGAAGCTGAAAAGCATCGACGGAACCGAGATCAACGGAGCGGGACCGAGGATCAGCGAGGAAGAAGTTACGGAACTGATGATGCGCCTGAATACGCTGAAAGAGGGAGATGTTCTCTTTCTTTCGGGAAGCATTCCGGCCGGCATGCCGGACGATGCCTATCAGAAGATCATGGAAATGCTGGAAGGCAGGGGTGTGCTGATCACGGTAGATGCAACGAGGGAACTTCTGCTGAAGGTGCTGAGCCATCATCCCTTCCTGATCAAACCCAACAATCATGAGCTCGGCGAGATCTTCGGCGTGGAACTGAAGACAAGGGAAGCTGTCGTGCCGTATGCCCGAAAGCTGCAGGAACAGGGTGCGGAAAACGTTCTGGTCTCGATGGCCGGGGAAGGTGCCGTTCTTATCGCAGGTGACGGCAGGGTGTATGATTCACCGGCTCCGAGGGGAACGCTGGTGAACGGCGTCGGGGCAGGCGATTCTATGGCCGCGGGGTTTGTGGCCGGATGGCTGGAAAAGAAGGATTATCTCCATGCCTTCCGCATGGGTCTGGCAGCAGGAAGCGCGAGTGCGTTTTCCGATGATCTGGCCACGAAAGAAGAGATCGAGGCTGTTTACAGGCAGTTTACGGATCGTTAATCAGACGTTGTCGGTAATGAAATCATTCATATCCGTTTGCACATAAAATTAACTCGGATATTTTGCGTCAGCGATCGATGTGGTAAGAGATAGGATGATGAAAAGGAAAGGATCAAAAGAAAAATTTATCAGTGCACTGCTGGTTTTCTGTATGTGTCTGTCGTTTTTCCCGGTTTCTGTTATGGCAGATCCTGCGGGAGAAGAGGCTGTTCTGCAGCGAGAAAAAGAAAACTGCACAGCAGTTTCCGATTTTGATGCAGAGTCAGGTGAAGCAGATTCGGTGAATCTTTCCGGCTTTAGTGAGAGAACAGGGGAAGAATATCTGACTTATTCTGATTTTAACGCAGAGACGGCTGAGGATTTTTCGGAGATTTCGGGAGTTGTTTTTGAAGCAGGTGAGGATATGCCTGCGCTTGCCGCATACTGGGATGCAGTCGAAGGGGCGGCAGATTATTCCTGTTATCTGTATACCTGCGG
>JABUSX010000371.1 GCA_021442545.1 Eubacterium sp.
GTCTGCATGTCAACGTATAAGGAAGCCGTTGAAGGCGAAGATCACAAACGTGTTCCGGATGATGTGGCCGAGAATCCGACGATCATCGGACATGAATTCTGCGGCGACATCGTTGCCGTCGGCGACAACTGGAAAGAAAAATACAAAGCCGGTGACCGCTTCTTTATCCAGCCTGCCCATTTCTGGAAGGGCAGCCTGAAGGCACCGGGCTATTCCTACAAGTACTGCGGCGGTTCTTCCCAGTACAGCAACGTCCCGATCGAGACCCTGCTGGCCGACTGCCTGCTGCCGTATGAATCCGATACCTACTTCTTCGGTTCCCTTGCCGAGCCGATGAGCTGCATCATCGGAACCTATCATGCAATGTATCATACGAAGGCCGGCTGCTATGTCCATGACATGGGCATCAAGGAAGGCGGCAAGCTTGCACTGCTGGCTTCCGTCGGACCGATGGGACTTGGTGCGATCGACTACGCACTGCATTGCGACCGCCGTCCGTCTCTGATCGTCGTAACGGATATCGACGATGCCCGTCTTGCCCGTGCACAGAGCCTGTATACGGTTGAAGATGCGGCAAAGGACGGCATCGAACTCCACTATGTCAATACACGCGTCGAGAATGCCACGCAGATCCTGATGGATCTCTCCGGCGGCACGGGCTATGACGATGTCATCTGCTTTGCACCGGTCCGCCCCGTTGTGGAACAGGCCGGCGATATTCTGGGTTACGACGGCTGCCTGAACTTCTTTGCAGGCCCGACGAATACACAGTTCAAGGCAGAGTTCAACTTCTACAATGTTCACTACGGCGCGGCACATCTGGTCGGCACCTCGGGCGGAAACACGGCTGACATGATCGAATCGATCGAGATGATGAATGCCGGCAAGCTGAATCCGGCTACGATGGTCACCCATATCGGCGGTCTGGATGCTGTTGTGGACACGGTCAAGAACCTTCCGGGCATTCCCGGCGGTAAGAAGCTGATCTACAACCATATCGAGATGCCGCTGACGGCGATCGATGATTTTGCAGAACTCGGCAAGACCGATCCGATGTTTGCAAAGCTGGATGAGATCTGCAAGGCTCATAACGGACTCTGGAGTGCGGAAGCGGAGAAATATCTGCTGGCGAACGCGAAAGCGATCTGAATTTGAAACGATCAGAGGGGGGCAGTGTTCTGCCTCCCTGTGATATCCCGGTCATGTACGCGTGCTTCACAGAAAACCGGAGATATTGTACAGAACGAGAGGAGTAATTATGTTTTTTGAATACAACAAAGAATATCTGGAAGGGCTTGTCAGGATGTCGCATGCGGCAGGAAACCGCTCCGACTACATTCAGGGCGGCGGCGGCAACACTTCTGCGAAGCTTCCGGACGGACTGATGGCGATCAAGGCTTCCGGATTCTGCCTGAAAGACATGGAAGTCGACAAGGCTTATGCCGTTCTGAATGGTGCTGCGATCCGGGAATTCTATAAGAATACGGATCCCGAAGGCATCCGTGATGTGGAAAAAACGGGATCTGCCATTACGAAGGAGAACACGCTGAAGGTCGAAGGACTCGCAGAGCTGCGTCCGTCGGTCGAGGCCGGTTTCCATTCCATTCTGAAAAACTATGTGCTGCATACACACAGTGTTTATGCAAATCTTGCTGCCTGTTCGAAATCCTGCAAAGAGATCGCGCAGATCGCTTTTGCCGGTGCACCGTACAGCTGGGGCTGGGTCGATTATACGGATCCGGGTTCACAGCTCACCTTTGCGATCCGCGATGAGCTGAGCCGGGTTGTCTGGGATACCGGGAAGATGCCGTCTGTGATCATGATGCAGAATCACGGCATCATTGTTCATGACGACGATGTGAATACCGCCATTGCGATCCACACGGATGCAAACAACCGCATTGCGGCACTCTTCGGCATGAGCGGAAATGCTTTCCCCGAAATCAGGATCAAAGAGCTGGCAGGCGGCATGTATCTGGCCGACGTTCCCTATCTTAAAGAATGTCTGAAGGAGGGTACCTATACCTGGCAGTTCCTGATGGAAGAGCCCTTGTATCCCGATCAGATGGTCTTCCTGACAGATACGTTCTTCATGGATGAAGAAAAGGTCGAAGAAGGGAAATGCGTTGCTTCGACAAAGACGGGCGAGCTGATTCTGAACATGGACGAAAAGAAGGCCATGACCATGGTCGAAACACTGACCGCCGTGTTCTTCATCATGAACAACATCACGGCAGCCGGATATGAGCTTTCCACGATGGGTGAGGCCGCGAAGGACTTCATCAGCAACTGGGAAAGTGAAAAATACCGGAAGTCGCTTGCCGGAAAGAAGTAAAGGCTGCAGCGCCGTGAGGCATGGTGCGGGCAGACTGCGGATCCTGCGGAATGTGAAGAATACGAACAGCAGCGTTTCAAAACGTGAAGAATACGAACAGCAGCGTTCCGGAACGTGGAGAATACGGAACAGCAGCGTTTCGGAACGTGAAGAATACGAACAGCAGCGTTTCGAAACGTGGAGAATACGGAACAGCAGCGTTCCGGAACGTGAAGAATACGGAACCGCAGTGACCGGAATATGAAGTGAGAAAGAAAATCAATCATACTGAACAGGAGAAATGAAAATGAGTATGAAATATGTCCATCCGGCTGATCAGCTGGTCATGTTTATGAAACGTATCTATGACAGAGGTCTTACGACGATGTCAGGCGGAAATCTGTCGATCAAGGACTCCGACGGAAACGTCTGGATTACGCCGGCCGGCGTCGATAAAGGCAATCTGACGCGGGATGACATCATCCTGATCCGCCCGGACGGAACGATCGAAGGACGTCATCGTCCCTCATCGGAAATGCCTTTCCATCTGGATGTCTTCAAAATGCGTCCGGATCTTCATGCTGTTCTGCATGCACATCCGCCTGCACTGGTTGCGTTTTCAATCATCCGCCGCGAGCCGAATCTGGATCTGCTTCCGACAGTCCGTAAGGTCTGCCCGACTCTGAAAATTGCGAAATACGGGGTTCCCGGTTCAACCGAGCTGGCTGATAAGATCGGATCTGTTTTTGCGGAAGGCTATGATGTAGCGATCCTTGAGAACCATGGTGTCTGCATCGGTGCCGATGATATGTTTACGGCTTTCCAGCGTTTTGAGACCCTCAACTATTCCTGCGAACTGGAGATTCTTGCCAACAAGATCGGCAATATCCGTTCTCTGCCGGAAGCGGAAACGCAGAAACACTGGACAACCGATCATGAAAAACTCGATGACTTCATTCCGCGTGTGATCAGCTCGGAAGAGCAGGCAGCGCGCCGCGATATGATCACCCTGATCCGCCGCTCTTACAAGATGGGTCTGTTTACGGCTACACACGGAACCTATTCCGTACGTCTTTCCGACGGCAGCTTCATCATTACTCCCTTCGGTCTCGACCGTGCCTATCTGACAGAGGATGATCTGGTCCGTATCAAAGGCGGGATGAAGGAACTGGGCAAGATTCCGTCCCGCGCCGTGCACTTCCACGAAGAGGTCTACAGACAGAACAAAGACGTCGGTGCAGTTCTTCTTGCACATCCGGTCAACGCCATGGCCTTTGCGGTCACGGATTCCGTGTTTGATCCGCGGACGATCCCGGAAAGCTACATCATGCTTCGTGATGTCATCCGGATCCCCTATGCAGATATGTACGGAAATCCGGAAAAGGTAGCCGGCATGTTCTCTGACGTCGTACAGGCCATGATCGTGGATAACGATTCCGTCGTTGTAACGGGCTCATCACTCCTGAACGCGTTTGACCGCCTCGAGGTCATGGAACTGACAGCACATTCCATCATCAACTCGATCGGTCTGGACAAAATCGTTCATATCACCGATCAGGAGATCGCAGATCTGAAGGAAGCCTTCAATCTTCCGGGATAAGATGAACAACACGGCAGCCGTATCATAAAGTTACACTTCCGCCGGAACGCATGTGCCTGACGGAAATGCTTTTGATGCGGGCGGCAGAATATATTCATGACAAAAAGCCTCTCCTTCTCGGTCTGTGGACAGTCCGTACGGAGAGGCTTTTGATTCGGACAGGAAATATGTACCCGTGACAAAACAAAGGCTTGAAATCCTGCTCCTGATACGCTAAAATAGGGAAGTCGGCGAAAATCGCTGAAACCCGGGGGCGTAGCTCAGTTGGGAGAGCGCTTGAATGGCATTCAAGAGGTCATGGGTTCGACTCCCACCGTCTCCACGGTATGAAAGCCGGAATCAACGGAAAGGTTGATTCCGGTTTTTTCTCTTTTCCAAAGATTGAAGAAGGCCTGTAAATACGCTATAATAGCCGGGCAAATATATATGCAGAGGAATAAAAAAACCGGCCTTTTCAATACAGAACCACATCTGACCGGTATTTTTCCGAAGAAGCAAAAGGCATGAACGGAACCGGCCTTTTTAATACAGAACCATATCTGACCGTCTATTTACTGAAGAAGCAAAAGGCATGAAAGAACCCGGCCTTTTTCAATAAAGAACACTATCTGATGATCATCTTTCCTGAAAGGAGAAAACTGCCATGGAACTTAAGACCGATATCGAAATTGCGCAGGAAGCTGCTCCGCTGAATATCCGTGAGATCGCCGCCTCTGTCGGCATCGAGGATGAGTACATTGAACTGTACGGAAATCTGAAGGCTAAGATCAATTACAATATTCTGAAAGAAAAAGCGGATACACCGGACGGAAAGCTGATCCTCGTAACCGCGATCACGCCGACACCCGCCGGTGAAGGCAAGACCACGACGGCAGTCGGTCTGGCAGACGGTCTGCGCAAGATCGGAAAGAAGTCCGTTGCGGCACTTCGTGAGCCGAGCCTCGGACCGGTTTTCGGAGTCAAGGGCGGTGCAGCCGGCGGCGGTTATGCACAGGTCATTCCGATGGAAGATATCAACCTGCATTTCACGGGCGATTTCCATGCGATCGGCGCGGCGAACAACCTGCTTGCGGCCATGCTCGACAATCACATTCAGCAGGGAAACAGCCTCGGCATCGATCCGAAGCAGATCACCTGGAAACGTGCGGTCGACATGAATGACCGTCAGCTTCGTCATATCGTAGACGGTATCGGCGGCAAGGCGCAGGGCGTTCCGCGTGAAGATGGTTTTGATATTACAGTTGCATCCGAGATCATGGCTGTTCTCTGCCTTGCATCCGATATTCCGGACCTGAAAGAACGTCTGGCCAGTATCATCGTCGGCTACACGTACGACGGAAAACCCGTTACGGCAAGGGATCTGAAGGCGCAGGGCGCCATGGCCGCTCTCCTGAAGGATGCGCTGAAGCCGAACCTTGCACAGACGCTTGAACATACACCGGCCTTCATCCACGGCGGTCCGTTTGCCAATATCGCTCACGGCTGCAACAGCGTCATGGCAACACGTCTTGCCCTGAAGATGGGTGATTACATCGTAACGGAAGCCGGCTTCGCAGCCGACCTCGGCGCCGAAAAATTCCTGGACATCAAATGCCGCATGACCGGTCTGAAACCGGATGCAGTTGTCGTTGTCGCAACGGTCCGCGCACTGAAATATCACGGCGGCGTTCCCAAGGCCGACCTGAACAACGAAAATCTGGAAGCCCTTGAAAAAGGCTTGCCGAACCTGCTTCAGCACGTTGACAACATCAAGAACGTATTCGGCGTTCCCTGTGTTGTGGCGATCAATGCCTTCCCGGCCGATACAAAGGCAGAGCTTGATCTGGTCGAAGCAAAATGCAATGAGCTCGGCGTCAATGTTGCCCTGTCTGAAGTCTGGGCCAAGGGCGGCGAAGGCGGCAAGGTCCTTGCGGAAGAAGTGGTGCGCCTCTGTGAAGAGCCGAACAACTTCCGCTTCTCCTACGATGCCGAAGATACGATCGAAAACAAGCTCAAAGCGATCTGCACAAAGATCTATCACGCTGACGGTGTTGAACTGACGGCCGCAGCGAAAAAGCAGGCAAAACAGCTGACAGATCTCGGCTTCGGAAACATGCCGATCTGCATGGCAAAGACACAGTACAGCTTCTCGGATGATGCGGCTCTGCTCGGAGCCCCCAGAGGCTTTACCGTTACGGTGCGCAACCTGAAGGTGAGTGCAGGAGCCGGCTTCATCGTGGCTCTGACAGGCGATATCATGACCATGCCCGGACTGCCGAAGGTTCCGGCAGCCGAAAAGATCGATGTCGACGAGAACGGAAAGATCACGGGCCTGTTCTGATAAAAGAAGTACAGGAATGTCAGAAGCAGAGAAATTCTGCTGAAAATCCGAAGCCGGCCGGAACGAAAGGATTCAGATCTGTCCTGCAGTTTCGTTCTGCCGGGGAACGGGTGACGACGACGAAAACAGAAGATAAAAATGTATTTATGCAGGGGAAAAGATCATGTTTCTGACACCGGCTGAAATTGCATCCGCAACTGTCGAAAACGGAATTAAAAAAACATCTCTTCCGATCTGGAAGATGATCCTTCTCGGGATCATGGCCGGTGCATTTATTGCATTTGCCGCAGAAGGATCCAATATGGCTGCCTCCCATCTGCTTTCCCAGCCTGAGACGTTCGGTCTCGGAAAGCTGGTGGCCGGCGTGATCTTTCCGGCCGGTCTGATACTGGTCGTGATCTGCGGAGCAGAATTGTTTACCGGAAATTCACTGATTCTGATGAGCGTTCTTTCGAAGAAGGCCACGGTCGGCGGACTTTTGAAAAACTGGGTCTTCGTCTACATCGGCAATCTCATCGGAAGCGTTCTGATCGCATTCTTTATTGCGAAGAGCGGTCAGCTTTCCGCTTCATCGGCAGAACTTGCGGGAATGACGATCAAGATCGCGGCAGGGAAGGTCGCACTGCCGTTCGGAAGTGCAGTGATCCTCGGTATTCTCTGCAACTGGCTTGTCTGCGCAGCCGTCTGGATGGCCACGGGGGCAAAAGACATTACGGGAAAGATCTTTGCCATCTTTTTCCCCATCATGCTGTTTATCGTAAGCGGTTTCGAGCACAGCGTGGCGAATATGTATTACATTCCTGCCGGCATCTTTGCAAAGGCGGTTCCGGCTTACGCAGAGGCGGCACTTGCACTCGGGGTGACCGAAGAACAGATGGCCTCACTGAACTGGGGTGCCTTATTTGGATCAAACCTGCTTCCGGTCACGATCGGAAACGTAATCGGCGGAGCCGTCTTTATGGGAATGATCTACTGGTTCGTATATCTGAGAAAATCTGAGAAGAAGTAAGAAAAAGAAGCAGTGAAAAATCGCTGCAGAAATCATGCGCAGCAGAA
>JABUSX010000198.1 GCA_021442545.1 Eubacterium sp.
AGAAGGTATCGGTCTGTGCCGTACAGAGCATATGTTCTTTGAAGGCGACCGTATCGATGCTTTCCGTGAGATGATCTGCTCCGATACCGTTGAAGAAAGAGAAGAGGCTCTGGCAAAGATCCAGACACTGCAGCAGGGTGACTTTGAGGCTCTGTTTGAGGCAATGGAAGGTGACCCGGTCACGATCCGTTTCCTGGATCCGCCTCTGCATGAGTTCCTGCCCACTGATCCGGAAGATATCCAGAAGCTGGCAGACGCCAAGGGCAAGAGCGTTGAAGCGATCAAACAGTATATCGTCAGCCTGAAGGAAGTCAACCCGATGATGGGTCACCGCGGCTGCCGTCTGGCCGTTACCTATCCGGAAATCGCCCGTATGCAGACCCGTGCCGTGATTCGTGCAGCGGTCAACGTACAGAAGAAGCATCCGGACTGGAAGGTTGAGCCGGAAATTGAGATCCCGCTTGCAAGTTCCTTCCGTGAGCTGCGCTTTGTCAAGAAGGTGATCGTGGAAACAGCGGATGCGGAAGTTGCTGCTTCCGGTATCGAGCTGAAGTACCTGGTCGGTACGATGATCGAGATCCCGCGTGCCTGCGTAACGGCCGACACGATCGCAACTGAGGCGGAATTCTTCTGCTTCGGCACAAACGATCTGACACAGATGACCTATGGCTTCTCCCGTGATGACAGCGGTAAGTTCCTGGATTCCTACTTCGATACCAAGATCATGGAAAATGATCCCTTCGCGAAGCTGGATCAGGTCGGTGTCGGTGCGCTGATGAAGATGGCAGTTGAACTTGGCCGCAAGACCAATCCGAACCTGCCGATCGGTATCTGCGGCGAACATGGCGGAGATCCTTCATCTGCAGAATTCTGCCATAAGATCGGTCTGGACTATCTGTCCTGCTCACCGTTCCGTGTTCCGATCGCCCGCCTTGCTGCCGCACAGGCTGCGATCAACGAGAAATAAACACAGAGTTTTTTAACTCAAAAGAGAGGAGAACCCCGGCTGTTTCTGCGGCCGGGGTTCTTTTTTTACGGTAAAACGGTAATACAGATTCAAAAATAAAAGTGATAGAGTTTCTTATACGAAATGAAAATCGTTTTCTTTGAGTACGATATAGAGTATAATAAAAACCGTGATTTATATCACATAAAACGGAGATATTTATCTATGGTTAAAAACAAAACCGCTGAAATAACCGTATGCGGACTCTTTGTAGCTCTTATTGCAATCGGTGCATATATTAAAATTGATATACCGCTGCCGTTGTATACGATGCATTTTTCACTGCAGTGGTTTTTTGTCATTATGCTGGGGCTCCTGACGAGCGTCAGGCAGAGTATAATGTCTGCTGGCGTATACCTTCTGATCGGGCTTTCCGGTATTCCGGTATTTGCTGCGGGAGGAGGACCCGGCTACGTGCTTCGACCGGGGTTCGGGTTTCTTCTGGGATTTATCGCGGCTGCGGGCATCATATCTTATCTTCTCAGTATTATGAAGAGCAAAGGATTCAGAGGAATGCTTGCGGCATCTTCCGTTGGCCTGCTTTTTTATTACGGGATCGGGGCCGTATACTTCTGTGTGATCAGCAATCTGTATACAGGCGAAGCGGTCTCATTTGTTTTTGTAATCGTGCAATACTGCTTTATTACGATGATTCCGGATTTTATCCTTTGTGTGCTTGCCAGCAGCCTGTGCGGTAAACTGCAGCCTGTGTTCAGCAGGCTGATCGGATGAAACTCAACATGTGAAGCGGCGGCGGTAAGATTTCAATGTGTGAAGCGGCGGCGGTAAGATTTCAATGTGTGAAGCAGCAGCGGTAAGATTTCAATGTGTGAAGCAGCAGCGGTTGAATGATTTTTCGTGTGAAGAAGCAGCAGAAAAATCTCATAGAATGAGGTTTCACCGGATAATTGTTTATGTAAGGATTTTTATCAGATCGGAGATGTAATGGCATATTTTCCAATGTTTGTGGATCTGGAAAAAAAGAACTGTCTCATAGTCGGAGGCGGAGAGGTGGCATACAGGAAACTTAAGGTGCTCAGAGAATTCGGAGCAATTGTAACGGTTGCCGCACCTGAGATCTGTGATGCAATCTGCAGTGAATTTGGTGCAGACAAATCAGTGATTCTGATGAAGACAGAGCATTCTGATCATGATACATACGAGTGTACAGATAAAAAAATATTCAGGTATACAGACAGGAACGCAGGCATACCGACGACCAGATATACAGACAAATATACGGACGGAAAAACAGACAATGCTTCGAACGGAGGCATGAATAAAGATACCGGCATGGATACGGACAGAGATATCTATTTTCTCGTGGTGGCGGCAACAGATTCGAGTGAGATGAATCACAGAATTTCCGTATATTACAGAAGCCGGGGAATTATGGTGAATGCGGTGGATCAGAGCGAAGACTGTTCTTTCATTTTTCCTTCGTATGTGAAAGAAGGAGATCTGACAGCTGCTTTTTCAAGCGGCGGGAAGAGTCCTCTCCTTACGCAGATGCTCAGAGATGCGGCCCGGAGTTCTGTTACGCCGTTTATGTCTGAACTGAATGACTGTCTCGGCAGTATAAGGGCCTGCGTTAAGAAACGTATTCAAGGTGCCGCGAACAGGAAAAAATTATACCGGGAGATATATGACCGGTCTGTCAGTGAGAAAAGAGTTCCTGCAGAGGAAGAAATGACGGAGATAATCAGCAGATATGAAGTATAAGGTCGGTACCAGAGGATCTGCACTTGCGCTGGCGCAGACCCGGTCTGTAGTGAATCTCCTTAAGAAGGAGTATCCGGAAGACGATTTTGAAATTGTGAAGATCGTTACAACCGGAGATAAAGATCAGAATAAGCCGCTGGATTCCATGGGGACAAAGGGCGTATTTACGGATGCCATAGAAGCGGCTCTTTGCAGCGGTGAGATTCAGTTTGCGGTTCATTCTCTGAAAGATATGCCGGATACGCTTCCCGAAGGAATGATCTTTTCGAAACCGCTGAAACGCGCAGATCCGAGAGATGCATTGATTCTCAGAGACGCAGAATCTTTGTCGGAATTAAAAAAAGGAGCTGTTCTTGCCACAGGCAGCCGCAGGAGAGAATATCAGCTTAAGCAGCTGAGACCGGATATTCAGATCGTTCCCATCAGAGGAAATGTGGATACCCGTATCAGAAGAATACATGAGGGTCTCCCGGACGGAACCCGGATTGATGGAATTGTCATAGCGGCAGCCGGTGCAGAGAGACTGGGAAGGGAAAAGGAGATCACGCAGATCCTTCATGTGGATGAGATGATTCCGGCCTGCGGACAGGGAACGCTGGCAGTCGAACTCAGAGAAGACAGCAGAGAACTTCTTGAAAAACTGAATGCCCTTTCGGATGAAGAAACCGCAAAGGCGGTCTGGCTGGAAAGAGAATTTCTGAAAAGGATCGGTGCGGACTGTCATGCTCTTGTCGGCGCCTGTGCGTACCGGGAAAACAATGAATATGTTCTTCATGTCATATATGGCGGGGAGAAATGCACGAAGGTTTCCAAAGCAGTAGTACGAGGAAAAGATGCGGAAGAGTCTCTTGTTGAAAAAGCAGTGGATCAGATAATAAAGGACAGGTGAACGAAATAAAATGCTCAGCCGGATCATGGGTTGGAAGAGTTGAGAGAATCTTACAGAAAGAAAACAAAGAGTGAAAGAAGAACACTCAGCCGGATCAGGGGTTGGAAGAGTTAAAAGAATTTTACAGAGAGAAAACAAAGAGTGAAAGAAGAACATTCAGTCGGATCAAAGGCATGAATTTTGCAGAGAATCCGACAGAAAAGAAGGGACAGATCTCAAAATGGGAAAGGTTGTATTAGTGGGCGCAGGACCGGGAGATGCCGGACTTATCACCGTATTGGGAGAGAAGTATATCAGAAAGGCGGACTGCATTATATATGACAGGCTGATCTCACGGGATCTGCTTGCCAAAGCCCGGCCGGATTGCGAGCTGATCTATGCGGGAAAAGAAAACCACCGCCATATTATGGAACAGGAGAAGATCAACGCACTTCTTGCAGCGAAAGCCGGGGAATGTTCCCTCGTAGTAAGGCTGAAAGGCGGAGATCCCTACGTGTTCGGAAGAGGATCTGAGGAAGCGTTGTTTCTTACAGAGAAGGGAATTGAGGTGGAGGTTGTTCCCGGCGTAAGTTCGTGCATCAGTGTACTTTCGGCTGCAGGGATCCCGGCAACGCACAGAGGAGCAGCAAAAGGGTTTAAAGTTCTTACTGCACATAAAAGAAAGGGTGAAGCCGTCCGCTTTGATCCGGATCAGCTTGCCGACAAAGAAGAAACATTGATTTTTCTGATGGGAATGAGTTCTCTTTCAGGCATTGTACAGTCTCTTCGTGATGCGGGAAGAGAGGATTCGACGCCGATGGCTGTTATTATGAACGGTACCAGGAGCAGTCAGAAAAAAGCGGTCGGAAGACTTTGCGATATAGAAAGGAAAGTCAAAGAGGCAGGGATCGGATCGCCGGCTGTTATCGTGGCCGGGGATGTGGTGTCGTTTTCCGACAAACTGGCTTTTTCCGAAAAAAGACCCTTATTCGGAAAAACGTTTTTTGTTCCGTATATAAGGAGTGCACGTTTTGATTTCAATACGGGATGGATGGTCTCGGACGAAAACGGACTCGCAGATCAGATCAAAAGACTTGGCGGGAAAGCCGTCACCTACGTGACAGGAGAGATCCTGCCGGTCCGGTGTGATCTCTCGATGCTTTCAGAATTAACAGATGATGATTACATCGTTTTTACCAGCCGGAACGGTGTTTATGCATTTATGTGGAACCTTAAGGAGCAGGGGCTTGACGTAAGAAGCCTGGGCCGGACCGGACTGGCGGCAGTCGGAAAAAAGACAGCCGATTCCCTGAGAGAATTCGGACTTCAAGCAGATGTCGTATCTCCGCGAAGTGACAGCGGCGATCTGGGAAAAGTGCTCAGGGAAAGAACAGCAGAAAATACCAGAGTATACTGGTACAGTGCAAAAGAAACGACAGAGAGCTTTGCGGATATTCTGAGAGACTGCTGTCAGTTCCGGAAGTTTGCGGTATATGAAAATGCGCCGGTTTCTGGTCAGAACAAAGAGCAGATCCGGGAAAAGATCCGGGATTGTGAAGGGGTAATCTTCACCAGCGGTTCCAATGCAGAAAGAACAAGGGAAGCATTTGACCTTCTGCCGGATCGGGTGTATTCGATCGGAAAAAGCTGCAGCCGTTCTGTCAGGAAAACGGGACTCAATGTATATGCGGAGGCGCAGTCACCATCCTATGAGGAGCTGATCAGATTGTTATGGACAAAAGATTAGAACCGGCAAGCAGAGCATTTTTTGACAAAATACCGGAAGAAAGCAGAAGAAGGATACTGAATGCGGGTTATCTGAAATCATTCAGAAAAAACGAGATCATCTACGGTGAGCGGGATGAAGTCAATTCGATCTACATCGTAATGAACGGTTTTGTATCTCTTTACAGAAACAGCCGGTATGGAGAGATAAAGGTCATTTTTATCTGCGCAAAGGGTGAGATGCTGAATGAAGTTGTGGTTGAAAAGGAAAAGGCCTCTGTCGGTGCGAAGATACTGAGTGACGCAGAGATCCTGGTCATACCGAGAGAGAGCTTTACCCGGCTTATGAATCAGGACTTTGAGCTCGTTAAAGGAGTGTTTCATTCCATATCCTCCAAGACGAGACGGCTGTTTCATCAGGTCGGCAACAACAACGGAACCTATCCGCTCGGGAAGCATCTGGCTTCGAAACTCTGGAAGCTGGCAAGAGATTACGGGATCGATACAGACAGGGGAAAACAGGTTTCGTTTGATGTTTCGGTCACACTCCTCGCCAATATGCTGGGAGCGAAAAGAGAAACCGTTTCCAGAGAAATGTCCAGGTTAAAAAAAGAAGGACTTGTCATTCATAAAAACGGCGTTCTGATCGTTACGGACCTTTCAAAATTACATGAATTTGTGTAATTTAACAATTTTTCCGTGCAGAATTATGCATCTATCCAAATCTTAAAAACCGTGATTTGTATCACGGTTTTTTTGCGCGATGGTATTCATTATGAGTCGTAAAGACAGACCCTGTATGCGTGTGCAGAAGAAAGGAGAGGAATACATGGGATTTAAACTGGATAGAGGTGAAATGGACAAAATCTTTTCAGATCTTGCCGGTAAATATGATATCTATGCTCCGGTCGTGAAAGAAGGAGAAGGTACATTTTCCGACATAGATGTGATTCGTTATGACAAGGTGAAAAGTCTTGATGAAATCGAATGGAAGAAAAGATCCGACTATTCCTTTAAGGAAGTACTTTTGTCGATCAACGAAACGATCTTCTATTTCACAGAGGATCAGACGACCGTTTCGGGAGGCCCTGAAAAAGAAATCCTGCTTTTCCTTCGCTCCTGTGATCTTCATGCAGTGAAAAGACTGGATCAGATCTATCTCCATAATACATTTGAAGATTTCTATTACCGCAGGGTGCGTGACAAGGTTCATTTTGTACTGATGGGCTGCACGGATACCTGTGATTCGGGTTTTTGTGTAAGCATGGGTACAAACATATCTTCGGACTACGATATGTATATCCGGCCTGACGGAGATCAGGTACAGGCAGATGTCAGGGATCC
Source organism: Eubacterium sp. (assembly GCA_021442545.1). GTDB lineage: Bacteria > Bacillota > Clostridia > Lachnospirales > Lachnospiraceae > Bilifractor. The sequence continues at coordinate 6,666 of JABUSX010000198.1, forward strand.
TGCTCTTGCAGCATCCTTTGCCGGCTGCGCCGAGGCTGACGTGACGCCGGACTTTGTTACGGAAAACAAGGCAAAGGTCACGCTTCCCCGGAACATTACACAGGAGACCGCGAAATCGGATCTCTGGACGGAATATGGCGAACGCTGCATTACCTGCGGAAGATGCAACTTTGCATGTCCGACATGCACCTGTTTTACGATGCAGGATATTTTCTACAGGGACAATGCAAAGGCCGGGGAACGCAGAAGGGTATGGGCAAGCTGTGAGGTCGACGGCTATACCGATATCGCGGGCGGACATGGATTCCGGCAGGATAAGGCTTCCCGCATGCGCTTTAAAGTTCTGCATAAAATCAGTGATTTCGGGAAACGCTTCGGCTATACCATGTGTGTAGGCTGCGGAAGATGTGACGATATCTGCCCGGAATATATCTCGTATCAGACACTTGTGAACCGTCTTGCAAAGGAGGAGCAGTAATATGAAAAATGAATATATTCCGCAGCTTTCCGAGATCAAAGAAGTTATAAAGCATACAAACCTCGAATATACCTTCCGCATGGCGTACGAAGGAGACGTCAAACC
>JABUSX010000110.1 GCA_021442545.1 Eubacterium sp.
TCTGAACGCTTTCCAGGTTGATCGGGTTCAGGATCAGGGCGTCGATGCCGGCCGAGATCATGTCCATGATATCCTGGTTCTGCTTCTGAACGTCTTCGTCAGCGCTGATGGCCATCGGGGTGACGCCCTTCTCTTTGCAGTAGGCTTCGAATTCGTCAACCATCGTTACGTAGAACGGGGAAGCCATCGTTGCCTGTGAGAAACCGATTGTGTAAGCATCTGCAGCCTCAACGGCTCCTTCTTCCACGATTGCTCCGGCAATTTCTTCAACGACTTCACCGACTTCTTCAGCAACTTCATTGAGCGTTTCGTCGGCTTCAATTTCTTCAGCAATTTCTTCGACAGCTGCTTCGACTTCTTCAGCTGCCTCTTCAAGAGCTTCTTCTGCTTCAGCTTCTTCAACTGCCGCTTCGATTTCTTCGGCAACTTCTTCAAGAGCTTCTTCAAGTTCAGCTTCTGCAGCAGCTTCTTCAGCAGCGGCTTCTTCAGCTGCTTCTTCAACAGCGGCTTCTACTTCAGCTTCCGCTTCGGCAGCTTCTTCTTCAATAGCTTCTTTGACAGCTTCTTTGACAACGGACTTAGCAACAGAGCTGGCCGCTTCGGAAGAAGCCTTGTCTGCGGGTTTTGCGCCGCAGCCGGCAAGCAGAGAACCTGTCATAGCCAGGCTCACTACGATCGCCAATACACGATTCTTTTTCATAAATTTTCCTCCTAAAACATTTTTTATCAGCTTATGAATTGCGGGTCTTCAGTTACTATATATAACAGCATTTCTGCCTGTTATGCAAATTGTCATGTTATTGTATCACACTTTTCGGATTGTAACCAGACGATTCAGCAGGAGAGCGCCAATAATAATGATACCCTTTGCGATCTGCTGGTAGAAAGAGGACAGTCCGACCAGGTTGAAGATGTTTGTAATGATCTGCAGAAGGAAGACGCCGCCGAAGGTTCCGATAACGCTTCCGATACCGCCCGTCATGCTCGTGCCGCCGATAACGGAGGCTGCGATCGCATCCAGCTCATAGCCGTCGCAGGCAGTCGGCTGACCGGTCTTCAGCCAGGAAGCCGTCAGGATACCGGCAAAGCCGGCGAGAGCGCCGCAGAGAATATAGGTGATGGCATAGTTTCTGGCTGTTTTCACGCCGGAAAGGTTGGCCGCTTCACGGTTTCCGCCGATCGCATAGAGGCTGCGTCCGAAGATCGTATATTTCATGATCAGGAAGATGGCGATCGTAAGGCCGATCCAGATCAGACCGGAGATCGGAACGATTCCGATACGTCCGCCGCCGATCACGTTGAACTCTGCGGGAAGACCGAACACGGGCTGACCTCTCGTAACCAGAAGAGCCACGCCGCGGGCGATCTGCAGGGTACCCATGGACACGATGAAATCCGGAAGACCGAATTTGGAAATAATGAAACCGGTGAAAAGACCGAACAGGGCGCCGACGCCGATACCGGCGATAATGCCGATCACAACGCCGTTTCCGGCCGCGACCACGATCGAAGTGACCATACCGGCAACAGCGGCCACACCGCCGACCGAGAGGTCAATACCGCCGATGATGATGACGAGTGTCATACCGATGGCGATGATGCCGGGCGCTGAACACTGCTGCAGCATGTTCATGATGTTCGCCGGTTTCAGGAAGTTCGGGGAAAGAATGGCTGAAACGACTACAAAAATGATCAACAGCACCAGAAGGCTGTACTTCTTGATAAATCCGACAAATGACATTTTTTCCATAACTTTTTACGCCCTCCCGGTAATTGATGCCTGCAGGATCTTTTCTGAGTCAAAGCTCCCGCGTTCCGCCATCATGATCTGTTTTCCGTCATACATGACGATAATGTTGTCGCAGACGCTCAGCAGTTCGTCCAGTTCCGATGATATAACAATAATGCTCTTTCCTTCTTCCGAAAGCCGCTTGATGATCTTATAGATCTCTTTCTTGACCATAACGTCGATACCCTGTGTCGGTTCGTCGATGATCAGGATATCCGACTCTTCGGAAAGCCACTTGGCGAAGATGACCTTCTGCTGATTTCCGCCGGAAAGACTGACTGCCTGCGTTTTGATCGAAGGCGTCTTGATGTCCAGCTGTTTCTTGTATTCTTCGCACTCTTTTCCGATCTTGCCGTAGTTGATCGCACCGCCCTGCTTGAACTTCGGCAGCGAGACCATCGTGATGTTCTCCCAGACCGGAAGCAGAAGAACGAGTCCCTGTCCTTTCCGGTTTTCCGGCATCAGACCGATGCGGTTCCGGATCGCTTCATTCGGACTATGGGCACGGAAGGGTTTTCCGTTCAGAAGAATTTCGCCGCCCGTGAAGGGATCCGCTCCGTAAATGCTTCGGACCGTCTCCGTACGCCCGGCACCGACCAGTCCGTACATGCCGAGGATCTCGCCCTTATGAAGCTTCATGTTGATGTCATCGACCTTGGAATTCTTCAGATGTTTCACTTCCAGAACGACTTCATCCGAAAGCTCTCTCTTTTCCTGAACGGTATCTTTCTTTTCGACTTTGGCACCGGTCATAAATTCGACCAGCTCATCGATCGTGATATCCTTCAGATTCTGACAGGTCACAAACTTCCCGTCCCGCATGACCGTCACACGTTCGCCGACGATGAACAGCTCTTCCAGATGGTGCGAAATGAAGATGATCGTAATGCCCTTCTTCGTCAGGTCGGCAATCACGCGCTTCAGGATCTCAAATTCCGCCATGGAAAGAGTCGATGAGGGCTCATCCATAACGATCAGCTTCGCGTTGCACGCCAGAGCCTTCATGATCTCCGTCATCTGACGATGTCCGATGCTCAGGTCGCTGACCTTGCTGTGGGACTTGATATCGATATTCAGGCTCGCGATCAGTTCATCCGTCTTCCGATACAGTTCTTTCCAGTCTACCGTTCCCAGACCCGTCCTCGGATAATTGCCGATAAACACATTTTCTGCCACGTCCAGGTCATTGAACAGCGACAGTTCCTGGTAAATAACGGCAATTCCCTTATTGCGGCGGTCCAGTGTTCCGCGCGGCTTAAGCTGTTCCCCGTTGAACCAGATCTCGCCGCCGTCCTCTTTGTAGGCTCCCGATAAGACCTTCATCAGGGTGGATTTTCCGGCGCCGTTCGCTCCGATCAGGCAGTGAACCTCTCCCTCTTTTACGGAAAAGTCCACCTTATCCAACGCCTTCACCCCGGGGAAGAACTTGTCTATGGCCTTCATCTCAAGAATATTTTCTTTGTTCTGCAAGGTCCTTCCTCCTCAATTTTCGTCAGGTTACGTATATGCTGATACCATTGCCGGAAGCCTCTCCGCGCGAACAGCCTGCAGGCCGGCGGGATGCGGCTCTCCGGACAACGGAACGACATCCTTTTCTTAAATGACTTTACGTACGGATTCAGATATTATCCCACACTTTCCGAAAACAGGAAATCTGTTTTCAGTTAATGCGACGCCATCATGTCTTTCAGTTCGCTGTACAGTCTCAGATATCTCTGATACGGTTCCTCGTAAGCCGCATGCTTCTCCATGTCGGGAATATAGGTATCCTTAACACGGATCATGGCGTCTGCCGCCTCCTGGAAGGTCTGATAGCAGCGCCCGCCCGCGGCAGCAATCACGCAGCATCCCATCACGACCGGCTGGGATTCCTCATTGACCACGATCTGCTTCCCGGTAATGTCGGCAATCATCTGCATCCACTGCCGATCCTTATTCACGCCGCCGCAGCCGACAACGAGATCCACGTCATAGCCCTGGCGGATCTGATTGTCGATGATGTTCCGCGTTCCGAACGAGACCGATTCCAGAAGCGCCTTATACATATGCTTCCAGGTGTGCTTGATGTTCAGTCCGTAGAAAACGCCCTTGGCATCGGCATCCTTGTACGGCGTCCGGTTCCCCTGGAAGAAATCCAGAACGGTCAGCCCCTCCGCACCCGGCTCGATCTCCAGCGCCGCTTCCGAAAGAACCTTGTACGGGTTGCCGTCGATAACCGGCGTATGGAAGTTTTTGCGGAACCAGTTGACCAGCCCGCTGGCCGTGATCTGCCCGCCTTCGAACAGCCACATGCCGTCTTCAAGTGCGTTCTGATACGGCCCCCAGATGCCTTCCACCGATTCCGGTTCACCGGAGACCTGGCTCAGATGCACAAAACTCGTGCCCATGATCACGCCCATGCGGCGGTCTGCAAAGGCATTCATGCCGAAAAGCCCTGCATGTGCATCAATTGCGCCCTGGACAAACAGAAGATTTTCCGGAAGCCCGAATTCCGCCGCCAGCTCCGGACGGATCGTCCCGACCGGATCCCCGATCCTGCGGACATCCGTCAGAATTTTTTCCCGGTATTCCGGAAAACCGATCGCACCGAAGAAATCATCGGAAAAGCCGCCCGCCGCATCACTGTAATTCCATTTGCATACAGCGGTGCACTTCGAAGCACACCAGACGCCCGTAAACTGATAATTCAGCCAGTCCAGCTGTTCGACTGCCCGGAACATGGTGCCGTAGATCTCCGGTTCGTTGTTCCGGATCCAGAGCACCTTCGGGATCAGCCACTCAAAGGACACCGCACCGCCGCAGTATTCGAGCATCTTGTGGCCGGTGGCATTGATTGCGCGCATCTCTTCCCTCGCGCGGGCATCCATCCACATAATGGCCGGAGCCATCGGCGTTCCGTCTTCTTTAACAGGAATAACGGTTGACGACGTGGCACCGATCGCACCCGCGACCACACTTTTCCGTTCTTCCTCCGTCAGCTGCCGGCAGCATTCCCCAAGGGCATAGCGGATGCTCTCCCACCAGTGTGCCGGACTCTGCTCCGCACGGCCGATCATCGGATAATCAGTATCCCACTGTCTTTCACAGGATGCACGAACATTTCCCTGCTCGTCACAGATCGAAATACGTACTCCTTGTGTACCGGTATCCATTCCCAAAAACAGAGATGCCATGTTTTATCCCTTCTTATATAAAGACATAGCCCTTCGGTAAGATCTCTACTTTCGGGCTATGCTGTTTATGCTGTTAAAGAGTGAACCTCTCGCTTCTATTGCAATTTTCACAATGAAACTTTTTGCAGTACCAAGCCCATTGTACAACGTTCACGAACGTTTGTCACCATGAACATTCGTGACTGTTCCTGAAAATCTTATCATTAACGCTTACAACACATTTACGAACATCTCAAAAATCCGATGTCCGCAGAGCTGTCTTATCGTCAAAAAAATCCGCGTCATATTTGACGCGGATAAAACACACTGCAGCACAATTATCATTTCGACGATCAGGATTCCCTCTCTGCTTCCACCAGCAAAGCCTTCGCCGTTCTTTCATCCATAAACAGGCTGTCAATATAATGACCCCGCAGCGCACCGAGAAGTGCTCTCGCTTTCTCCGGTTCTGTTACGATACAGATCTTGCGCTCTTTTTTGGCCAGTTCCTCGAGAGTGATCCCGATGCTTCGATTATAAAACGCGTCGTCCATGTGCGTTCCGTCAATCTTATAGAACCGGGAACAAATGTCACCTACATAACCTTTGGATTCCAGTTCCTGATAACCGGCTTCTGTATAATAGCCGGAAATATAAAGAAGCGAGTTCTGTATAATGCCGCCCAGACTGAATATAGCGATATTTGCCCTGTCGATCAGCTCAAAAATAGCTTTGATCTCTTTATCCTGCATTAAAGCACTGACTATCTCTTTATTATCCGCACGAAACGGAAGCGGCAGATAATCCCCCGGTGCATCAAAAGCCACCGCAAAATTATGAAGAACCTGCTCCGCACTGCTGTCCCTCGGACCCCGGCTCATCCCGCCGTTCATGCTGACAAAGCGAATCTTTTTTCTGCTTCGCGGTCTCAGATTCTGCGCCATTGTATTCAAAGTCCGTCCCCAGGAAAGACCGATGATATCGCCGTCCCGCAGCACCGTATCCAGATAGTCCGATAAAGCCAGCGCCACATCCTTTTCATAGGATGTTTCGTTGTATGTATCCACTCTGGTAACACAGGCTGTATCCAGATGAAATTTCTGTTTCAATGTGTCTTCGATTTCCGTTACCCTGCCCCCGGGAAGATTCAGGCTGATTGACACATAACCTTTCTCAAACCCTTCCTTAACAGCACGGGAAATGCTTGCACGTGACAAGCCTTCAGACTCGGCAATGTCCTTCTGGCTGATCTGGTCTAAGTAAAAAGCTTTGAGAATGCGAAACATCTGTTCCTGGGAAATATTCATAGGCTCTCCTACCTCGGTGTCTGTTCTGATGCTTTTGAACAAAAAGCAAATTTACGAACAACATTTTCTCGTCTTTTTGACAGTATAACATAATTTCCTTGTATTTTCACATTTTCCATCATGAAAATAACCAAAAATTGAAATCAGCAATCAAACCGAATCATCGTCTTCATCCCCTGTCCGGACTGTGCATATGCAAAAGCCTCCTGCACCTGTTCGATCGAATACCTCTTTGAAACCAGTTCACCCAGCGGCAGTTTTTGTGATGAAGCGATATGCATCGCAGCCTCGTAATCCCGATAACTGCATCCGGTTGTGGCCAGTACGGTCAGTTCCTTGTAATGGATCAGATTCGTGGCAAGCGGCACGATCTCTTTTCCCTTCGGCATTCCCCCGAAGAAGTTTATCCTTCCCCGCGGAGCCGCCAGTTCCAGTGCCTTCTGCTGCATCTCCGGAACAGAACACGCCGTGATCACAACATCCGGCATTCTCCCTTCCGTTTCCCGGCACACCGCTTCTTCAAGATCCTCTTCCGCTGAATCGATAACGGCATCGGCTCCGAATTTCCGGATTTCCTGAAGTCTTTCTTTTGAAATATCTGCGACGATGACCTTCGATGCTCCAGCCAGCTTGCTGATCATCACATGGCATGCTCCGATCGGACCGGCCCCTATGATCAGAACCGTATCATCCGGCCGCGTGTTCAACCTGTCATATGCATGCCAGGCACAGGAAAACGGTTCCACGAGAGCCGCCTCTTCGCAGGAAAATCCTTCCGGAACGGGTATCACATTTTTCGGGATCGCCGATTCCGGGATGCGCACATATTCCGAAAGACCTCCGTCATAACTGATCCCGAAGGCTTCATACTCCGGGCAGAGCTGATTCAGCCCCTGACGGCACATCGGACAATGCCCGCAGCCGATGTTGGGAATGACGGATAC
>JABUSX010000167.1 GCA_021442545.1 Eubacterium sp.
GTTCCTCTCGCCACATTGACGCCTGCCGGAAGTCCGTGGGATTCTCCGTCATAGATTCCGGTGTAGTCCGTACCGTTGACTGTCAGGCTCTCTGCCCTTGCGATCTCAAAGTCGGCATTGACAACGGTGATTTCATAGTTCGGATTATTCCCCTTATCGGCGGTCAGCACTTTTTCATAGACTCCGACGTCCTCGGCCGTGTTCGTGCGCCTGTAAACCACACCCGTCAGACTCTCGCCGGGTACAAGGCCTGTGATTTCGCCCGTGAAGGCCGGATCCGGATTTCCGAAGGTCTTTACGGCATCTCTTACCGTGATCTTCGCTGCCTTCTTCCCGATCTTCACAAAACCGTCGGCCACATCAAAGGTTACATTGATGAAATTGCTGTCGGTATTTCTGAACTGCGCTTTATTAAGCTGCATGTTCGATGTACCCGCATCCGTACGATACGCATAGGCTGTTCCGCTGAAGTCAAAGGATGTTTCTTCATAAAGGTCATCGTCTGCAGACCAGCTGTAGCCGCTTGCCTCATGTTTTCCTCCGTCATAGGTTCCTGACCAGCTATTGCCCCTGATCGTAACCGTGACGCCATCGATCGGAAGGATCTTTTCGAAGCCGTCGGTTACGTTGAAAGTTACGTTCGTAAAGTTTGCATCTGTGTTTTCGAACTGATCCGGCTTAAGACCCATGTACGTGGTGCCCGCATTCGTACGTGTCGCGGCAGCCGTACCCGTGAAGCGGAAGCTGTTCACTTTATAAAGCGTATTTGACGGGGTCCAGTCGTAGCCGCTGACATCGTGGGGATCTCCGTCATAAGTATCCGTATGGTTTTTACCCCTGACGGTTACGACAACGCCGTTGATCGGATTGATCTTCACAAAGCCGTCGGTCACGACGAAGGTCACGTTTTCAAAGTTGCCGTCGGTATTTTCAAACTGATCCTCAGCAAGTCCCATGTACGTCGTGCCCGCATCCTTCCGCGACGCGGCCGCCGTACCTGAGAAGTCGAAGCTTGTCACTTTATAAAGCGTATTCGACGGGGTCCAGTTATAGCCGGAGACACTGTGGGTCTCTCCGTTGTAGGGTCCCGTATAGGATTTACCCGTGATCGATACGGTCACGCCGCTGATCTTTGTGATCTTTACAAAACCGTCCGTCACGTCAAACCTCACCGTAAAGTTACCATCGGTATTCGCGAACTGTGCCGCGGCAAGACCCATGCTCGTGGTGCCCGCATCCTTTCGGGTCACCTTCTTGTTTCCGGTAAAGCTTACGGAAGAGACATCATAGAGCGTGCTGTTCGCATTCAGGGTATAGCCCTCTGCTGTATGCTCGGCACCGTCATATTCCTTCGTTACCTGCTTGCCGGCGACGGCAACGGTAATCGCCTTCTTTTCAATAATAAGGGAGGAGGATGATTCCGCCGTCTTATTGTAGTTCGGGTTCGTTGCCTTTATGTAGATCGTATAGGTGCCCGCATTGGTCTTCGTAAGTTCGGAAAGGGAAGACTTATAGCCGCCCTCTTTCGTAAAGGAGTACTGGTAGGTCGTGGTACCTGTCTTTGCGGTATCCGATACGGTCTTCTTGTTGTAATGCGGAGCCGCGTCGTAGGTATAGCTGTCGGAAGGAAGGGCAACGGTAAACTCTTCGTCCGTCTTATTGATCGTAAGAGTGCCGTTTATCACCGTGATGTCGTAGTTTTCCGTGACATCGGTTCCGTCTGCCAGCGTAATCTCCACCGCACTCTTTGCCGTAATGGTTCCCGTGTAAGGAACCGCGGAGGCTTCCGTGCCGGATGCGGAAAATTCCACATTATGCTTATGTCCCGCGACAAGGCCCTGGTTCACGCCGCTGCTTACGGTAAGATCTGTGATCTCGATCTCGCTGCCCGTGTAGGGTTTTTCCTCACTTACCGCAGTGAATTTCACCGGGCGTTTTTTAATGGTGAACTGCAGGGTCACGGAACCCGTGTAATTTCCCTTGCCCGTAATCGTAACAGACGCCGTATTTTCACCCGCATTTACATTGTTGCTGTACGTGAAGGTGAAATCCGTGTCCTTCTTCAGCTCTGTTTCCAGTTCTGTATCCGTCACGGTCGGTTCCGGCTTATGCGCCGTGCCGTCATAGACATAATCCGGAATGTCGGAATACGTAAAGCCGGTCTTGTTGATCTCCTTCGGAAGGATCGTGAGGGTACCGCAGACCTTAACCGGCGTCTCATAGTCCGAAGCCCGGGTTCCCGTCTTATAGCTGTACGTAAAGGTGTTGTTGTTATCTTTCGTATCGCTGACGTTGGTGGCGCTTCCGGTATAGCTGTAATCCATACCCTCTCCGGAAACAAAACCGTCTCCTGTCACCGCCATCGTGTGCTTCGTAAGCGGTGTGCCGTCGTAGGTCTTGCTGTCCGTTCCGGATGTCAGTGTGAGGCTGCGCTTCGTAACCACCACGTTCAGAATGGGCGTATGGACCTTCTCGCCTTCGATCGTCACCACACAGGTGTATCTGCCGCTTTCCGTTACGTGTCTGAGGGTAAATTCGTCCCCGCCCGCGCCGGATAACAGCCCGCCGTCCTTATACCACTGGTACGAGCTGACACTGCCTGCCGCATCTACGGTCAGGGTTATGTCCGTCCCGTCGTATTTCTGGGTGAAGGTATCTCCCTCCAGGGTGCCGTTTCCGGACACCCGGATATTTGCTCCCACGGAAATATCCTCAGCGAACGCAGGATCGCTGTCGAGGCAGTTGCGGGGATCCTGGCTGACGGCGGTGATCTCAATATTGTATTTCGCGCCGATCTGAATATCCGCCGTAATATCCAGGAAAAGATCACTTACGGGATCATAGACCTTGAACGGTGTATCTTCGCCGTCCCTGTAAAGCTTCACCAGATATTTTACGCCTACGGCTTCCCCGGTGCCGTCTCTCTTCGGTGCATCCACCGCATCCCAGCTGAGCAGGCCGTAGTCGGCCGTTTCGCTGGGCGACATTTCAATATTTTCCGGCGGATCCAGCTTTGCCTGTTCGATGGTAAACTCATAGCTTTCCGTGGTGAATTCATTGTAGTTTTCACTGGCCGGAACATAGGCACGAACCTTATACGTGCCCGCATCGGAAGGCTTCGTCAGGGTCCAGGTTTCTTCCTCCTCGTCCCCCAGCGCATAGGCCTTCAGTGCATTGCCCTCCGGAGTATTGTTCTTCGGTGTCTCGTCCTTCGGTGCGTAATAATATTTCGCAAGACTGATGGATGTATTATCCGAAACGGACTCGTCATAGTGCAGTTCGGTATTCACCGGCACTTCACCGTAAGTCCAGCCTTCCATCGTTACGGAAGCACGGAACGCCGCCTTATTGACGATCACGTTGTAAAGGGTATTGTCCTCTTCATACTTTGACGCGTACTCGTTGAAAGGCTGATCCACTGTAACGGACTGGCCGTTATCGGATCTTGTCGCCGTAACCACGCAGCGTACCAGATAATAGCTCACATTGGTATTGGCCTTCTTGTTAAGAGGCAGGGTCCAGGTATCCGTGCCCGCACCGAATTTCTGCACGGTTCTTGAGGTACGAAGCTCCCAGGCATACGTGTAGGTGTATTCCGGCGGAGCCACCTGATCGTTATGGCTGCAGGCCACTTTGAATACCGGAGCCGTTGCCGTACTGTAGCCGTAAATGGTTTCGTTGGTTACGGTGCCTTCTCCGTTTGCCGCAGGCTTCACGACAGCCGTCAGAGTTGCGGGACGCGCGGAAAGCACAAGCGCAATGCGGACATCCGCTGCGGATGCATGGTTTTCGGAAAGGGAAACGGTCGTTGCAAAATTCACACCGTCTCTTGCCGTATCCGAGGGATTCGCCACGGTTACGGTATTCGCCGCATTTACGGTATTGATCGTATAACCGGTGGCATTTTTAAGAACCGCATTAATGCCGATCCCGCTTTCACCGGCGATCACCACGTAGGATTCTTCGCCGTGAATCGTGATCTCATCCGTCTTTCCGCTCTGCGTCACCTCATCATCCGCAAATTCGAAGATCATCTTTGCCGCATAGCGCGTCTCACTCCTGCCGGGCAGGCTGTCCTGAAGATTTTCCTTATTCGGATTATTTACTTCCGATGCAATGGCTGTGACTTCCACCGTATACGCACCGGCACCGTTTTCACGCATGAGAGAAAGGAAATCCACTTCGAGGGTACTGCCGGATTCCACATAACAGGAGGCGCCGCTGCCCTCTGCAGGATCACCGTCTTTCATGAGCACTACATCGTAGCCGGCCACTTCCACATTGCAGACACCGGGAACCTCGTCCCAGACGATCACGCCGGGGCTGTTTTCTTTCCAGACGGGTTCCGGAGACTCCAGACGCCGCTGTTTTACCTCAAGATCTCCCTCGACGTAAGACGGGTCATAGTTTGCAAGAAGAGCCGTGCTGCTTCCGGTGAAGCCGGAAGGCACGATGACATCCTCGTATGTATTTACACTCCAGCCGGATTCATAATCGCAGCTGATCGTGACGTTGGTGCTGTCCGCCGTCTCGCCGGAAACAAGACCGCTTCCCGAATCTGCCTCTGCCTCTTCATAGGTTACGGTATACTCCGGTGCCGCATCGCCGTACCAGACCTCGGTTCTGTCCGCAGTGATCACAAGCGGCCGCTTCGTGATATACGCCTCGGCACTTGTCTGGTCGTTCTTCGGCGTGTACCGGGCGGCAAGATACTCGCCGTAGGTAATGGTGAATTCCGCGCTCGAAGCCTCAGCCACGTTTTTACTGTTATAGGTGGGATTCTCCACGGTAAACATGTTTGCCGCGCCGGTCTCGTTAAATACTCCGCGGTCCACGGCAAGAAGCCCCGCGGTAACCAGCCAGGAGTAATCCAGCTGGTTCGCATAGACCTTCTTTGTTCCGTCATAGACACGGCTGTTGATCCGCAGATCGCCGATGGTCAGTTCGGCTCTGGTGATCTCCACTTCGGCAGGGATCACTTTAAAGCTGTAGTTATCCGCCGTAAATACGGGGTTTCCGTCCCGCGTTTCTTCCAGCGTTACCGTATAGATATCCGGCACGGAATTGACCACATTCCGGGTGCCTTCCTCGTCCGTGACCGTGGTTTCCGTAAGCTCATGGACATAATTTACCGTGTTGTCCCTGATGTTGATGACGGACGCATCGTCATCGTACTTAAACCCGGAGGCCGCGTAACTGAAGGTCGGAATGGGCTTGGTTCCGTAGATCAGCGTATACGTATCCGCCAGTGTATTTAAGGTGATCTCGGCAGGCTGAACAACGAGATCATTTTCCTTGAATTCCACCAGATAGTCGTCGGAAGAAAGCCCTGAGGGCGTAATGGTATAGTTTCCGACGATCCGCTGTTCCGGTACGGAGGTATCATAATCACAGGCAAAAGCAAGAGTGCCGGAAAGAACACTCTGATCCTCTCCGTTCTCAAAGCCGGTGTATTTTACGGTATAGACCGGTGCACTGCTTCCGTAGGAGATCGTCTTCTTATCCGCTTTTACCGTAACGGTCTTCCTGGTGATCTCACCGGGAATGTCAAAGGAGGCTGTGACGATCTCGTAGTCATCGTTATCCACGGAAAGTTCGCCGGCGGTAACAATGCGTTCCAGAGGATGAATGTCATCATAGGCTGCCGTATACACGAGATTCACAATGTCACCGTTCACGATGCCGGAAGCCGCCTCACCCGCAACACCAGCAAATTCGTAGTGCGTACCCCTTGCAAGCGTCGTCTTCACATCGGTCGTGCCGTCGTAGGTCTTGCTTAAGAGGGCCCCCTCAGCTGCCGCAGCGGTTATGGGTCGGACGGTCACGGTCAGGGTTCCGTTTTCCGCGGCAAAGCTGTAATTGTCTGCGGAAAGACCGGTCACGACCGGATAGATCGTGTAGGTACCCACGTGTTCCTTCCCGTCATATTCCTTTGCGGTGCTTCTGCTGTTTCCGGTAAGATAGGAAACATCGCCGGAGATCACGTCCTTCGTTTCCCCTTCGGCAAAGCCGGTGAAGGCCACCTCAAAGGACGGGGTTTCGCCGTAAACGACCTCTGCATCTTTGGCTTTTACGGTGATCTCTTTTTTAAGGATGGAAGCTTCGCAGGTCTTCTGGCTTTCGCCGGTGTTCAGAATATAATCTGACGCGGAAGAACCTGTGAGCGCACCTTCTTCATAGCTGACGGAAACGGTCTTGCCTTCTCCGACATCTTTCGTATCAAATTCACCGCTGAGCTTATCACCGTCAAGAGAGAGGCTGTCTCCGTCGACGATTCCGGCGAAAACAACATCCGAAAGCGTAAGCGACGCATCTGTTGTGCCGTCATAGGTCTTATCTTCCGCCTTGATTCCGCTTACGGTCACTTCCCGTGCGTTAATCGTGAGAACACCGGAAGATTCACAGGTGATCTCATAGTTTTCGGTCATGATCGCGCCGTCTTCGTCTGTGATGATCACATTTTCGGGCGTGATATTGTAATTTCCCTTATGGACATAGCTGCTGTCCGCACTCAGGACATAGCTGTGGCCTTCGACCAGTTCCCCATCCGTGATCTCGCTTTCTGCAAGCGTATGCTTTTCTCCGTCGTAGGTCACCGTATCGGAAACCATGGCGAAGCTGATCTCTTTCTTTTTGATCTTGTAGGTCTTTGATCCGTTCGAAATGGAATAGTCGTCCGCACGGGTCGCTTCGGAATCCGAATTCAGGCGTGCAATGGCATTCCATTCCCCGACATAGGTCTGGGCGCCGCTTACGGTTACCGAAAGATGTCCGTCGTCGACCGCCGGGATGTCATCCGAAATCTCCGCCGAGGGACAATGGGATCCCCCGTCAAAGGTGAATTCCGTATTTTCCCAGGTGAGTTCCAGAGGACAACGTTCGATATATCCGGAAAGGATCACGGTATAGGTTTTATCAAAGACATAGTTATAAAGAATGTTGCCGTCCTTGTCTGCAAGCACGATATCCGATAAGGTAACGGCCGTGGCATCCGAACAATGCGCACTGTTGAATATCGCATTGCAGTCAATGATATAGCCTTCCTTTTTGTCATCGGCAATCAGGCCGTTGATCACGTAGACCGTATCGGAATGCGTCAGGTTATAGAG
>JABUSX010000210.1 GCA_021442545.1 Eubacterium sp.
CGGATGCCGTATTATTCTTTCCGGATGCCGCATTATTCTTTTCGGATGCCGTATCCGTCTTGCCGGACGCTGTTTCTGTTTCCTTTCCGGAAGCAGACTCCGTATCCTCTTCAGGAGTCCTGTTCAGCTCCAGATCACTGTCTTCAGACGTCGATTCGGTTTCTTTCCCGTCCGTCTCATTATCCGTTTTTTCAGATGCGTCATCTTTTTCTTTTTCGGACGTTTTATCCGGCTTTTTTTCAGAAGTTTTGTCTGACTTCTTACTGTCTTTACCGGATGTCTTATCCGTCTTTTTATCGTCCTTTCCGGAGGTTGATCCTGAATTCTTCTGTGCCGTATTACTGTTTTCTTTTTTCGTTTCTGCAGGTGCCGATCCCGGCTCTGATATCAGTTCCGAGGCTGATATGGCAGCTGCCGCCGATACAGCCGTTTCCTCTTCTGTCTTATTCCCGCACCCGGCCGAAAAAAGCACAGCTGTACAGCACAGGGATAAAACAAGTACTGTTTTCATTTTTTTCATATACGATATTCTCCTTTTTCACAGACCTCCTTATCCGGTCTCCGTTTTTCGCAGGTCATCTGTTTTATTTTTTTGCATGCCATCCGTTTTATTCTGTTTCACAGGCTTCCTGCTCCGGTCTCCTTTCCCGCAGGTCATCTGTTTTATTCTTTTTGTATGCCGTCCGCTTTGATCTGCTTTCACAGATTCCCGTGTCCGTCGATCTGCTGACGTTCAACGAGTTCCGCAAACAACCCGCCTTTTCTGATCAGCTCATCATAGGTGCCTTCTTCTGCGATCCGTCCCTCATCCAGTACGATGATGCGGTTGCAGTTCTTTATGGTAGAAAGCCTATGTGCAATCACGATCCGCGTACATTTTAAAGACGCCAGGGAATCGGAAATGATCTTCTGTGTCAGATTATCCAGTGCACTCGTTGCTTCGTCAAACATCAGGATTTTTGGTTTCGGTGCGATTGCCCGCGCGATCATGAGCCTCTGTTTCTGTCCCCCGGAAACGCCTCCGTCACCTTCACTGATCCATGTATGCATTCCCATCGGCATTTCTTCAATATCTTTTTTTATGCCGGCCATTTCAGCAGCTTCCCAGGCTTCGTCCAGACCAAGCCACGGTGCCGAGATCGTTATGTTGGAGTAGATGTCCCCCGTAAACAAAGACCCCTGCTGCATGACCGATCCGATGTTTCTGCGCAGCGAAGACAGATCAATCCTCTGCAGATCCTTGTCATCATAATAGACCGCGCCTTCATCCGGCACCTCAAATCCGAGCATGATGCGCATCAATGTCGACTTCCCGCATCCGCTTTTACCGGCTATCGCAACATATTCACCGGGACGGATGCGCAGACTGATATTATCCAGAACCTTCGGCATATCCGAAGCATAACGGAATGAAACATTATTCAGCTCCAGTCCTCCGGATATCTTCTTAACCGGTACCCGCTGTTCCGAAACTTCGGGTTTTTCCCGCAGAATCGGCATTCCCAGATCCAGTGACGGCTTCAGATAAGCAAGAATTCCCGCTCTGGACGAGGTCTGCATCACAAGAGAAATGATCACCCCGTAAGATACGGAAAAGGATGCAAAAGTGGCTGCCGAGGAAGATTTCGTTCCGAAAATAAAGGCTGCCAGCATACCGATCATCTGAACGATCACGATCAGCTCTCCCTGCATAACCGCCGGAAACGGAACACGGTAGGTATTTGCTGCTTTTTTCCTGTATTTTTCTGCCCACTTTGCAAATACGCGGTTTTCACTTCCGCTCAGCTTAATCTTCTGAATTCCCGAAAACAGAGCATACACCAGACCCTGTGTGTCGGCTTCCGCTTCCAGATTTTTTCTGGCAAGAACCATTTTCTGCGAAACAGATACAAAAAGTATCAACATGGAAAGCACATAGGCTATAATTGCCGGAATCGTAAATTCACGTGCGATCAGAAAGATCTGCGCAATGTAGATCAGAGGAAGAAACACACATCGTACGACGACAAAGTATATTTCCGTGAAGACCTCCGGAATCACGGCCAGTGCCTTAACGGAGGTTGCCAGTTCCCCCGCACTCTTTCCGGAGAAAAATTTCACCGGAAGCTGAAGCAGCCGTCCGAGGACAGCGTTTTCCAGTGTGGAATCCATCTGATTTTTAACACGGGAAACAACTGCCGTCCGGACGCTCGACGCCAGATACACGCTGAAGGCTGCAGCGATCAGCAGAACGGCCGCCGAAGCGATCAGCAGCGTATTTCCGGAGGGAATGATCTGAGAAAAAACAACATTCGTAATGACCGGCGTGATCAGACCGACGATCGTCATGAAGAGCAGAGAACCGGAAGCCAGCAGTCTGTCCCCGAAACTCATATTTGAATACAGAAAAAGGAACAGGTCTTTTGCATCCATCGACTTCTGCGGAAGAGGTCTGTAAAAGCAGACCGCCCTTTCTTCGAACATATCTGCCGTGGCAGCTGTAACCTTCTGAGTCTTTCCGGATATGTGGTCATGCCAGCGGTATCCCGAAATTTTTCCGGGAAGCAGAGCGCAGGCTTCTCCGTTATCCTTACGGATCGCCAGAAGCGGACCGTATCCGTTTTTCCACCATGTTTCATTCAATGTGACCCGGCGGTACATAATGCCGGAAAAATGCGTCAGTGAATCGATGATCTCTATGATCGTTGATGCAGGAGCCGTATCATGCGGAACATTGATCTTATAATACTGGCAGATTCTCTGCACTTCTTCCCGAACCTGATCCAGATTCCGTTTTTTTGCATGATAACGGTCTTTTCCGTCAATGGAATCCGCAACCTGAAGAAGAGCATCCGATACCTGCTCTCTGTCCCTGTATATGCGTGTCTGTATCTGTTCTCCGAACCAGCTCATAATACCTGTCCGTTTCTTTCTGTAAGTACTTTATTCCGGGATGCTGCGCTGTTCTGCTGCAGTCATCTACTCCAGTATGACCAGTTCCCTGTAAAGTCCGTTCAGCTTCATCAGTTCCTCATGCGTGCCGCGTTCCCTGACCACTCCCTTATCCATGACAAGGATCTCATCACAATCCCGTATCGTGGAGAGCCTGTGGGCGACCAGGATGCAGGTAATACCGCGGGCACGTATAGCCTCGGTGATCTTATATTCTGTTACGGCATCCAATGCACTGGTCGCCTCATCCATAATAATGATCGAAGGATCCTGCGCCAGCACCCTGGCGATATCGATCCGCTGCCGTTCTCCCCCTGACAGATTCCGTCCCTCTTCTTCCAGCATGTATTTGTATCCGCCTCTGCGTTTCAGGATCTCTTCATGAATATCCGCATCCCGCGCCGCCATGATCATTTCGAAATCTTCGATCGTGGAGTCCCACATCTTGATATTGTTTTCGATCGTATCCGCAAAAATCACAACATTCTGATCGACAACCGAAACAGACCCGCAGAAAACCGCCCTTGGTATTTCGGAAATGTCTTTTCCGTCATAAAGGATCTTCCCGTCTCTCGGTTTATACAGACCGGACAGAAGCTTTGCGACCGTTGATTTTCCGGAACCGGATCCGCCGATCAGTCCGATCTTGCTTCCCGGTTTCACGCACAATGAAAAATCTTTTATCAGGGGCTCCGCCAAAGGGGAATAGCCGAAAGAAAGATTTTCGACCCGTATATCACCGGAAAGCTTCTGCGCATTTTCCAGCCCCTTTTCTTCCTCCGGATCGATCTTTTCCGGAATATCGGCCGGATACCGCATTACATCCTCGATTCGAACCATGGATGAGCGCATTTCCTGAAATTCCTGCCCGGCCTGCAGAAGCTCGTTTACGGGATCCAGAAAAACCGTCATAAATGACTGGAATGCGATCAGAATACCCGCTGTGAGAGAAAAAACGCCTCTCATGATCATCCAGGCTCCGCAGACCAGAACCAGAATCTGTGAAATGTTCTGCAGAAGAGTGGAAAGCGGTGTCAGATACCGTTCCACATGCGTAAACCTTTCTTTGGAATGTACAACGGACGCATGATATCCGGAAAGGCGTTCGAAAAATCCTTTTTCTGCTCCGGAGGCCTTGATGCTTTCGATCATGCTGATACCTGAAACGATAGCCGAATTCAGTTTTCCTTCATCACGCAGCTGCGCTGCGGCAATGTCTGTTCGTATCGCTGCAATGCCCCTTACCAGAAGCAGATTCAGAATAACTGTAACGATACCGATGACGGAAAGTGAAACACTGTACTGCAGCATAACGCCCAGATAAAACAGCAGAAGCACCATATTCATAAGGATCGGTGCCATACGCAGAACCAGAACTGCGGCTACATTATCATTTTCTTTCTGACGGTCAGCCAGATCACCCGCCATCCTCTGCGAAAAAAAGGCCATCGGCATACGCAGGATATGCCACAAAAATTTGGAATTGGAGGATATGGCAATTTTTCCGGTCACTCTCTGGATCGACACGGAATTGACCAGACCGGCCGCAAAACGGAAAATGATCATTGCCCCAAAGAAGGCCATCAGTGCAAAAAGCCAGTGCAGATTGGCGCTGTCCAGAATATAATCCGTAAAAATGCGTGTGATGACCGGGTACAGAACACCGGTCAGAGATACCAGCGTGCCCGTGATCACAACCGCAGCCAGTGCCTGCTTGTTTCCCCGCATATACCGCCTCAGAAAAGAAAATGCTCCTTCCCTTTTTCCTTCCGGAACAAACGCTTCTGTCGGTTTAAATTCCATGCATATGCCGGAATAGGACTTTTCAAATTCATCATCGGAAACAATGACCCGTCCGAGGGCAGGATCCGTCAGGTGAACTTTTCCCCGGCTGAATCCGTCCAGAACAACAAAATGATTCTGATTCCACCACAACACGGCAGGAAGAGAAGCTTTTCCGGCAAGGTCTTCCCTATTATAGCGATATGCATTGCAATGAAGTCCGTGCTGATTTGCCGCAAGATATATATTTTTGGCATTGCTCCCGTCACGGGACACGCCGCAGTCCTGACGCAGCTTTTCAAGCGGAACCCATTTTTTATAATAAGCCAGGATCATAGCCAGACAGGCCGCCCCGCATTCCAGCGCTTCCATCTGAAGAATAACAGGGACTTTTTTTATCTTTCCCATTATATGCTTACCTCTTAAACAGGAAGTGGATCGGAGGGATCTCTTCTGTTGTAATCTGTACCGAAGCCACGCTTCCTCTGTACGGCGTAATATCCGTATCCGCATCGATCGTCACAATATAGTAATATCTGTCCGGGGAAAGATTGGATACGAGAAAGTCGCTGTTCGCTATCTCACGCAGCTCCGCCTGAGACCTCGGAAGATCTGACGTGCCGACGACCACGCCGCTTCTCTCCTCATTGTCCGGCAGACGGAAGGTGACCTCCCGGTTCATCAGTTCTCCTCCCGAATATTCTGAAGCATCCACCAGGACGACGATCTGCCCCTCGCCGGCTTCATTTTTAATGATGACTCCGCTCGTTGTAAAGCCGAGCGGAATCCTGCCGGTAAATCCCCAGATAAACACACCGCCCACCAGAATCAGCATGGCCAGAACAAGCGCCCAGATCGCCGGGTTTGCGACCCGGATGTATTTATCGATTTTTTCGGGAGATTCAATTCTGTCCCGGCTTTCAAAATCCAAAACACTTCTTGACATGTTCTTCTCTCTTTCTGTTTTGCTGCCCGTGTCCCGGAACAGACAATTTAAAAACCAACCACAGACCACTGTCTTACATTACTCTGATCAGAATCATATACAAAGCCGTTCCCGCGGCAATGGAAAGGATCATATTCCGTTTCCAGAGATGCAGACCTATCGTCACGGCGAGCCCGGATACTGCAGGAAGCCACCCGGACGGTCCGTTCAGAAATGAAACGTCTTTCAGACAGAATACCAGGAGCATGGCCATTGTGGCTCTCGGAAGCCATTTTCCGAGCCACTCCACAAAAGCCGGAACTTTCTTCCCCTCCGGAAAGATTATAAATGGAAGAAAACGGATCGCCGCCGTACCGGCAGCCGCGATCACGATCGTTATAACCGTCTCTGCTGCCGTCATGCCGCGTTTCTCCTGTCTCTGCTGTAACTTATATAAAACCCGGTCATCATCAGTCCCATAGCCACCAGCAGAAAACATCCGCTTCCGAACACGATCAGACTGAGAATCGTTGCCGCAAATCCGAGTATCGTCGGAAACAGGAAATCCGACTTCCGGATCTGACCGCTCTTCCATTGTTCGAATGCATCCCTTGTCTGTTCCGTTACGATAACCGCAAATAATGCCGTCATGGCAAAATCGATCCCTGTCAGATCAAAGGGAAGCACCTGCCCGAGCAGGGCGCCGGCCAGCGAACCGCAGATCCAGTAAAGATGATCCAGAAGAGATATACCTGCATACCATTTCTTCTTGTCCGCTTTTTCGGGCGGATCATGGACAACCAGGGAAAAAGTCTCATCTGTCAGTGCAAAAATACAGTATTCCTTCAGCGGATGCGGCAGTTTTCCGTATTCTTTCAGCATGGCCAGACCATAAAAGATATGCCTGGCATTCACGAACAAAGTCATGAAAAGCGTCGTAAGCGGTGCAAAAGGCCCCGTCAGAATACTGATCAGTGCAAACTGCAGACTTCCGGCGTAAATAAAAATGCTGCAGGCTGCAACGGTCAGTGTGGATAACCCCATTGCCTTCATGCTGATTCCGTAAGCGATCCCCAGAAAAAGGAATCCGGCCATGACCGGCGTTGTGCGTATCCATATAGTTTTTATAAGAGAGGGCGCTTTATTTTCCATCTTTCGTCCTCTACGGATTACAGTTCTTGCAGGGGCGGTATCCCATATTGATCAGTTCCTCACGGGAACCGTTCCAGTATTCCCGGTTGTGTTCCGCCGTCTTCTGCCCTGACCCGCAGTCCGGATAATGAAACACCTTTGAATTCGTATTTGCCAGATACTGATAACCGCCTGTTCCGTCTGTCTGTGACGCTCCGGCCTCCTCCGCCGCTCCTTCTGCTGTGTGACGCACCTTCCTACCCC
>JABUSX010000226.1 GCA_021442545.1 Eubacterium sp.
TTTTTTCAAAAGAATTATCTTATATTGACCGGCAGAATAAGATACAGATATCTGCCTTCTTCATCACGGATAAAGCAGGGAGCCTTGGCATTCATGAAATACAGAGATACTTCTTCTTCATCAATAACACGCAGCGCATCCAGGAGGAATTTCGGATTAAAACCGATTACCAGATCTTTCCCTGTTTTTTCAATAAACAGTTCTTCATCCATCGATCCGATCGTCGTATCCACTTTCAGACCCATCGCTTCATCTCTGATATCCAGGACGACCGGCATCTTATCCGTATCACGGATCAAAGGCGTGGAACGATCGATACAGCTGATAAATTCCTGTCTGTTTATTACGACCTTTGTTTCATAATCCGTCGATATCATATGTTCAATCCGGAAATACTCACCTTCGATTAATCTGGAAAGTACTTTTGTTTTGTCAAATTCAAACAGAAGATAATTTTCCGAAAAATGAATGCGGACCATATCGCTCATTTCTCCGGAAACGATCTTGCTGATCTCATTCAGTGTTTTTCCGGGAACAACCACTTTTTTATCCGGGCATTCTTCATTCAGTTCGATCGACCGGATGGCTATGCGGTGTCCGTCCAGAGCAGAGAGCTTCATTTTATTATCTTTTATCTCCAGAAGCTCTCCCGTCATCATCTTATTATTTTCATTCACGGCAGCAGCAAAAAAAGTCTGCCTTACGATTTCTTTTAATGAAAACTGCGACACAGCAACAGACTCTTCTTTTTCTATAACAGGAAGGGGCGTATATTCTTCCGCATCCCTGCCGGGAATTTCGAAACGAGCTTTTTCACAGGTGATCAGAGCACGGCTGCGGTCGTTTGTTTCAATCGTAACCACACTATGAGGAAGTTTCCTCACCATTTCCGAAAAGAACTTTGCATCCAGTGCGATCCATCCTTTTTCTTCTATGGAACCTTCCACGATCGTTTCGATACCGATCTCCATGTCATTTCCCGTTAAACGGATATTCTGTGATCTTGCATCAATAAGAATGCATTCCAGAATCGTCATAGTCGTTTTTGAAGGAACGGCTTTCATTACGATGTTGATACCTTCGGCAAGATCAGCCTGATTAATGTGAAGTTTCATGAGTGCTCCTTTCCTGACAGATAGAAAGAAAAAACAGTCATAGTAGTATTAATGAGTGTGACTTTGTGGATAAAGTCCGAAAACCGCGCAGGTATTGCAAAAAGCCCCTTTGATAAATCTGTGTATGATGCTGCTCCGAACAGGTGGATAACTTATGAATAAGTTTCCCTGTTTTTCCGGAACAGAAAAAACGAAACCGCATCAGAAAAATAAAATATGTTTATCCACAGAAAAGCATCCACAATAAAACAAAATGTGCTTAATTTTGTGGATTGATTTTCTTTTTCAGCAATTCGATCATTTCTTCTGTTTGTCTGCTTTCTTTTATGTCTTCTTCAATTTTTCTGACTCCGTGAAGAATGGTGGTATGATTTTTTGCTCCGACGGAATCTGCAATGGTCTGCTGGCCGCTTCCTAAAATATTTCTGCAGAGATACATGACGATCTGGCGGGGATAGGAAAAGCGCCGGGCTTTGATCGAGCTTTTTATATCGGCGGGTGTAATGTCAAAATGCTCGGCTACGACCTCTATAATGTAGTCCGGTGTGATGACACGCTTTTTATCCGGAAAGATAATATCGGAAAGAGCTTCTTCTGCAAGCTCTGCATTGATCGTTCTGTTTTCAAGACGGCCTTTTGCAATAACTTTATTCAGAGAGCCTTCCAGCTCCCGGATATTGGAACGGACATTCTCGGCAATATACTGGAGAACGGAATCATCCACGAAGAAGCCGTCTATATCCTGTTTTCTGCGAAGAATAGCCATTCTGGTTTCAAAATCAGGATTCTGTATATCGACCATCAGACCCCACTCAAAGCGGGAACGGAAACGGTCCTCCAGAATCGTCATATCTTTGGGAGGACGATCGGATGTCAGAACGATCTGTTTTCCTGCATCATGAAGAACATTGAAGGTATGAAAAAATTCTTCCTGCGTAGATTCTTTTCCGATAATGAACTGAATATCATCAATGAGAAGAATATCCACATTCCGGTATTTGGAACGCAGCCTGGAAAGAACGGCACTGCTGCCGTTTCGAATGGCTTCGATCACTTCGTTTGTAAACTGCTCACTCGTTACATAAAGAAGATTCAGATCCGGATAGTTTTCCAGAACAAAGTGTGCAATGGAATTGATCAGGTGTGTTTTTCCGAGACCGGCTCCGCTGTAGATAAAGAGAGGATTGTAATTTTTTCCCGGTGCTTCCGCAACGGCCAGTGCAGCGGCATGTGCAAATTTATTGTTGCTGCCGACAACAAAATGATCAAAGGTGTAGCGAGGATTTAATCCGGCACTGATGGAAGACTGAAGATTCTTTTTTTCGGTTGTTTCCTTTTTGATGTCTTCGGGAAGAATGAAATAAATATCACAATCCAGTCCTGTAATGTCTCCGATGGCAGCTTTAAACGGAAGCTTATAGCGTTTGGAAACGTAATCCAGGCCGACCTGTTCGGTCGGAACCAGAATTGTAACGGTATTTTCTTCTACAGAGTGGATCCGGAGAGGCTGAAGCCATGTACGAAAGGACACATCAGAAAGCTCGTGTTCCTCTTTGATGTGTTCCAGTATATCGTTCCATTTTTCTTCAATAAGGTGCATAAACAGGCTTCTCCTGAAAAATATTTCTACTTAAATATAATACATATCTGAACGCAGACAGTCAGTTTATTATATTCTAAAACGGATGATTTCGCAAATCTTTAAGAAGAGACTCAGAAATCTTTAAAAAAAGAATGATAAAAACGCAATGATTAATGAATAATTATGTGACGTCAGGTTTACGTAAGTTATACACAAGTAATCCACTTTTTGTGGATAATTAAAATATTCGTGTAATTGATTATTTTCTGTGAATCAGCATGAAAAAAGCCGTAAGGTGGAAAATCAGAACTTATAATATGAAATTATTGAGTATAAAGTGGATATAAAAGGTTGTTTTAAGTATAAATGTGGAGGATAAAGAAAATATTATGATGTATGAATCAGATGTATGATTATTATTGTTCTGAAGTTGTATTATATATGGAAGAATTTTTTGTGGATAAAGATATGAATATCCGGTGGATTTTAAGATTGTCAGCATAATTATTAAAAAATTATTGACTGGTCTTTTTCGGAAGATTATAATTGACGAGATGTTTTCTCGACATACATGGCTGCATGCATTCCATTTAATATGATCGGGGAATGCAGAAGAGAAAAAAATCGTCTCGCCACAAAGGTGGTATGTTGGAGAAAGGGAGGTAAAAGACTATGAAAATGACATTTCAGCCGAAGAAAAAATCTCATGCCAAGGTCCATGGTTTTCGTCAGAGAATGAGCACCAGAGGCGGCCGCAAGGTTCTTGCTGCACGCAGGGCTAAAGGCAGAAAAGTTCTGTCTGCATAATACAGAACAATCAGAAAGGCACAAGAGACCGCAGATTACTGTGGTCTTTTTTTCCTTTAAGAAGCAGGATTCCATTACACATGAAATATTCTGAAAGCCTGAAAAAAAACCGTGATTTCCGAAAAGTGTATCGAAGAGGAACATCAGCCGCAGAGCGGTATTTTGTCATGTATGTACTGCGGAACGGAACAGATCGGAACAGGCTGGGTATTTCCGTCAGCAAGAAAGTCGGAAACAGCGTCGTAAGGCATCATATCTGCAGACTGGTCAGGGAAAGCTATCGTCTTCGGGAGACGGATTTCAGACCGGGATACGATATTATTCTGATGGCAAGGCCGGATGCTTCCGGTTGTACACAGAGAGAAGTGAGTGATTCACTTTACAGGCTCGGAGGCCGTCTGCATGTGATTCTGCCGGATGATCAGAATAAGACGGTGCCGGATGATGCACGAAAAACAGAATCTGAGAATAGATTTCAGAACAAGGGAGAGGAAAACATATGAAAAAAGTACTGATTGCCGGAATACGCGGTTATCAGAAATATATTTCTCCTTCGAAGACGTCTAAGTGTCCGTATTATCCGACCTGCTCGTGTTATGCAGTTGAAGCTCTGGAAAAACATGGTGCCTTGAAGGGAAGTCTGCTTGCAACGTGGAGAATTCTGCGGTGTAATCCGTTTTCACACGGGGGATATGATCCGGTACCGTAGAACAGAATCATCCGGGAGGATAGAATTTTGTATATTTTTTTAAGTCAATCGTCTATACCAATTTTGAAATATGTTGCCCTGGTGCTCGGCTGGCTGATGAACGGAATCTTCGAATTTCTCGTTTCAATCGGCATTACGAATATCGGTATAGCACTCATTATCTTTACCTGTATCGTTTATCTTATTCTGACTCCGATCCAGTATAAGACGCAGAAAAGTTCCAAAATGATGGCTGCGCTGAATCCTGAGATCCAGAAGATTCAGAAAAAGTATGCAGGAAAAAAAGACCAGTATTCCATGCAGAAAATGCAGGAAGAAACGCAGGCTCTCTACCGTCAGTATGGTGTGTCCATGACAGGAAGCTGCCTGCCGCTTCTGATTCAGCTGCCTCTTCTGCTTTCTGTTTATCAGGTTGTCCTGTATATTCCCGGCTACATTAATAAAGTTCGTATCATTTTTGAAGGACTTGCTCAGAAGTTGTTTTATGTTGACGGAATTCAGACATTGCTTACGAATTTCATCAGCGATAACAGCATGAAGGTTAAGATCGGGGATGCGTTAAGTGTAAATAACATCATCGACTTTCTGTATGCGCTGAAGCCCGGTCAGTGGCTCAAGTTTCAGCAGATCGGCGAACTGGCTCCGCTGCAGAGCGAAATGGTCGCAGTTGCCAACACAAGTGAAAAAGTAAACTTTTTCCTTGGCATCAACATTTCCGAATCGCCGTGGGATGCAATCAAATCCGGCTTTACGGCAATTACCGGCGGCAATGCTACGGGGCTTCTGGTTCTTGGATTCTTTATCGGTATTGCGATTCCCGTTCTGGCCTGGTTTACACAGTGGCTCAACTACAAGCTGATGCCGCAGCAGACGCAGAACAGTGAAGGCGGTATGATGTCTTCCATGAATACCATGAATACGATCATGCCGGTTATTTCCGCATTCTTCTGCCTCACTCTCAGCATGGGTATCGGCATATACTGGATCGTCGGTGGTGTAATGCGATGTGCGCAGCAGGTTTTCTTTAACCGAAAGATAGGGAAGATCGATATAGAACTGCTGAGAGAAAAAGCTCTGCAGAATCAGAAGGCACAGCAGGCGAGGATCTCTACGTCAAAGCCATCGTCGTCGTCATCATCTCCGTCTTCTTCCGGCGGATCGGTGGCACGCAGTGCGGGCTCTGTACAGAGAAAATCAGGCAGTGTTTATACGGATCCGCATGGAGGAAAAGCAAAATCGATCCAGGGTACTGAAAAGTACTATACGGACTCTTCAACAGTGCATGCAAACAGTATCACGGCGAAAGCCAACATGGTACGGGCGCTGGATGATAAGAACAGTAAGAAGAGCGGAAAAAATAAAAATAATTCCGGAAAGAACGGAAAAACAGAATAGAATCAAGGAGAACAGGCATGGATGTTTTGGAAGTGTCCGCAAAGACAGTAGAAGACGCAATTACCAAGGCGTGCGTAGACATGGGACTTTCCAGTGACCAGTTGGATATACAGGTGATCAGCGAGGGAAGCACAGGCTTTCTCGGAATCGGAACGAAACCGGCGGTCATACAGGTCCGCAGAAAAGAAGCGGAAGTAAAGGAAAAAGCAGAAGTAAAAGAAACTGTTTTTGCAGAAGAAGAAGCAGAAATTTCGGAGGCGGCAAAGAAAGATACAGAAGATACGTCAGAGGAATTCTGCAGCAGCGAAACAAAAGATTCGTCTAACAGAAAAAGCAGAAAACGGTCCGGAAACCATCGCAGATCAGGCAGTGCAGGACAGACAGAAGATTGCGCTGAAAAACTGAAAGATGACAGCGAATATCAGATTCTGCAGAAGAAAAAAGAAGAAATTCCGGAGCGGTCACAGGAAGAAATTGAAGAACTGAAAAAAGCAGCAGCTTCTTTCCTGGAAGGTGTATTCAAGGCAATGGATCTTCCGGTTGAGCTTTCCATAAAATATGATGCGGAAAACGGTTCCCTGAATGTGGATATGGAAGGCAGCGACATGGGTATTCTGATCGGAAAGAGAGGCCAGACACTGGATTCTCTGCAGTACCTGACCAGTCTGGTTGTGAACAAAGATCAGAAAAGCTATATCCGCGTGAAACTGGATACGGAAGATTACAGGAAGCGCCGCAAGGATACGCTGGAAAATCTGGCAAAGAATATTGCCAATAAGGTAAAAAGGACCGGACACAGCGTTTCCCTTGAGGCCATGAATCCATATGAGCGCCGCATCATTCATTCAGCGATGCAGGGAAATGCATATGTTGTGACCTACAGCGAAGGAAACGAACCCTACAGGCACGTTGTTATTGCACCCAGACGGGGAGAATGATCACATGAAGAAAGACACGATTGCCGCCGTTTCGACAGCCATGGCGCCGTCGGGCATCGGAATCGTACGGATCAGCGGTCCGCAGGCTATTGAAGCCGCGGACCGTATCTTCCGGGGAAAAAACGGAAGAACGCTTGCGGAAGCAAAGAGTCATACGTTACATTACGGGCACATCGAAGAAGAGGGACGGATCCTCGACGAGGTGCTCGTTTCTGTATTACGTGCTCCGCATACATATACAAGGGAAGATACGATCGAAATCAACTGTCACGGCGGGAATTTTGTTCTGAAAACGGTTCTGGAAGCCTGTCTTCGAGCAGGAGTCCGGCTTGCCGACCCCGGAGAATTTACCAGAAGAGCTTTTGAAAACGGAAGGATCGATCTTTCCCAGGCCGAAGCGGTTATGGATCTGATCGCAAGTGAAAACCAGACCGCGGCAGGGAGTGCTGTTGCACATCTGGGAGGTGCTGTC
>JABUSX010000099.1 GCA_021442545.1 Eubacterium sp.
TATTTACGGAAATAGGGATCCAGCTTCATATATTCCAGGAAGTCATGCATCCAGCCCATATTCCATTTGAATGTGAAGCCGAGACCGTCTTCCTTCACGTCCCCCGTCACGCGCGGCCAGGCCGTGCTTTCTTCCGCGATCATCATGGCACCCGGATTTCTCCCCCGGATCAGGGTATTGAGATGCTTGAAAAACTCGATCGCTTCCAGATTTTCCTTGCCGCCGTATTTGTTTGCGACCCACTGACCGTCTTTGCGGCCGTAGTCCAGATAGAGCATAGACGCAACGGCATCCACGCGGAGACCGTCGATATGATATTCCTCGATCCAGAACAGGGCGTTGGCCAGCAGGAAATTCTTTACTTCCGGGCGTCCGTAATTGAAGATCTTCGTTCCCCAGTCCGGATGCTCGCCCTGCCGCGGATCGGCATGTTCGTAGACCGCATCGCCGTCAAACTCCGAAAGACCGCACTCGTCCTTCGGGAAATGCGCCGGTACCCAGTCCAGAATGACGCCGATTTTGTTTTTATGAAGAAGATCGATCAGATATTTAAATTCGGCCGGCGTGCCGTAGCGCGAGGTCGGTGCGTAATAAGCCGTGACCTGATAGCCCCAGGAGGCATCCAGCGGATGTTCTGCGATTCCCATCAGCTCCACATGGGTATAGCCCATGTCTTTCACGTATTCGACGATCCGCTTTGCAAACTGCTTATACGAATAAAAGCCCTTGGGATTTTCATCGGAAGCGGGATGCTTCATCCAGGAACCGATATGTACCTCGTAGATCGATAAGGCTGATTTGTCCGGGGTAAACGCTGCCCGGGATTTCATCCACGCCGCATCTCCCCAGCGATAGGAGATGTCTGCCACGCGGGAGGCCGTACCGGGCCGAAGCTCGGCTTCAAACGCATAGGGATCCGCCTTGAAAAGCTTCCGTCCGTCGCGTGCAATGATCATATATTTATAAAAAGCACCCTCTGCCACGCCCGGAATAAAAAGCTCAAAAATGCCCATATCCGCGCTTTTACGCATCGGGTGTTCCTGTTCGTTCCATTCGTTAAAATCGCCGACAATATAGACGGCCACGGCATCCGGCGCCCATACGGTAAACCACGTACCTTTTACACCGTCGACTTCCACAATATGCGCACCCATCTTCCTGTACAGTTCATAATGAGTCGCATGCCCGAAAAGATACTGATCCAGTTCTCCGAAATGCGGATCCTGTGAGATCGGAACCGGCTTTTCCTCTGTTTTGGATCTGGTCTTCTGCGTTTTCTTCTCAGCAGGTTTCACGGTTTTCTTTTCAGCGATTTTTACTTTCTTTGTCGTCATATCCTTCCCCTCACTATCCCGGATTTCGAATATGTTTTCCAAATCAGTGTCCATGCAGATCAGCTTTTCCGGATGTCCCGGACATTCCGGGAATACGGCCGATCTGTCTTCTCAGAAACAGCCCGTTCCGGCTTATATCCGTGTTTCAAATGCTCATACGGTAGAGTCTGCATGCATTCCGCCAGGTCGTTTCCTCCACTTCCTCCTCCGTGATCCGACGGAGCTCCGCAATACAGCGCACGACTTCGTGCAGATGCCGGGAATCGTTTCTCCCGCCGCGGTAAGGAACCGGTGAGAGATATGGACTGTCCGTTTCCAGCACGATCCTGTCCAGCGGCACATCCTGCACCGTCTCCTTCAGTTTCCTTCCGTTCTTATAGGTCACGACTCCGCCGACGCCGATGAAAAAGCCCAGATTCAGGTATTCACGCGCGATCTCCCTGGAGTAGGAAAAACAGTGGATCACTCCGCCGATATCTTCAAAATGCCGGGTCTTTGCCATGACCAGCGTATCCTCGGCGGCTTCCCTGCTGTGGATCACAATGGGTTTTCCCAGCTTCTTTGCCAGGAGAGCCTGTCGTTCAAACCACATGTTCTGTTCTGTTTTATTGTCTGTATTATGATAGTAATCCAGACCGATCTCGCCGACCGCGAGTGCTTTTTCATCGCCGAAAAAGGTTTCGAGTTCCGCGAAACGGTCTTCATTCAGATCACCGATCTCATCGGGGTGAATCCCGTAGGCCGCATACACAAAAGGATAATCTTCCGTCAGCTGTTTTGTCGAGGAAAGACTTTTCCAGTCGGAGGAAACGTTGACGACCCTCCCGATGCCGTCTTCCCGGACCGCGGGAAGCAGTACGCTGCGGTCTTCATCAAACCATCCGTCGTCATAATGTGCGTGCGTATCAAAAATCATAACTTTACTATCTTTCAGGAGATTCCGGAGCCGGACGGCATGTCCGCTTCCGGACTGATCAGGCCCGTATCTTTCCTTTTTCAGGAGATCCCCGCTCCCGACGGCATATCCGCTTCCGGCTTCATCAGGCAGACATTTCCTTCTGCGTCTTCGGCACAGAGCAGCATGCCTTCGGACTTCACGCCGGCCAGTGTCGCCGGTTTCAGGTTCATCAGCACCATAACCTTCTTTCCGACCATCTCCTCGGGTTTGTACCATTTCCGGATGCCGGAAACGACCTGGCGCGTAACATCGCCGATCTTCACCTGAGAGCACAGAAGCTTTTTGGACTTCGGAACGGCCTCGCAGGCCACGATCTCGCCGACGGCAAACTGGCATTTTGCGAAGTCGTCGTATTCGATCTCCGCAGCCTGCTCCACATGGATCTCTTCGGTTTCCGCTTCTTCTTCGGCCTCAGCCGGCGCAGCCTGCACGCCCAGCAGCTCCTCAGCTTCCGCAAGCACCTTGTCCATATCCATCCGGGCAAACAGGATCTCCGGTTTTTCCGTCACGCGGGTTCCGGAAAGATAGAGTCCGAAACGATCCAGATCCGCATAAGTTCTTGCTTCCGTATGCAGCTGTGCAAGAATCCTTTCCGTCGTCTCCGGCATGAACGGCTGCAGCAGAGAGGCACCGATCGTAATACCCTCAACAAGATTATAGAGAACCGTCGCCAGACGATCCTTCTTTTCGGGATCCTTTGCAAGGACCCACGGTTCCGTTTCGTCAATATACTTATTGCAGCGTTTGAAGATCGTAAAGATCTCGCTGATCGCATCCGCAACGCGAAGCTGATCCATCTTCTTCTCGACTGCCTGCGCCGCGGCGGCACAGACTGCCTTCAGATCCTCATCCACGTCTGCGGCCGCGCCCCTGTTCACGACTTCGCCGCCGAAATATTTATTGCTCATGGCGATCGTGCGGTTCACGAGGTTTCCGAGCGTATTCGCCAGATCGGAATTCATCCGTTCAACCATCAGTTCCCAGCTGATGACGCCGTCATTTTCGAACGGCATCTCATGCAGCACGAAATAGCGGACAGCATCCACTCCGAAGATCTTTACAAGATCGTCTGCATAGATCACGTTTCCGCGGGATTTGCTCATCTTGCCGTCTGCCTGAAGCAGCCAGGGATGCCCGAAGACCTGCTTCGGAAGCGGCTCGCCGAGACTCATCAGGAAGATCGGCCAGTAGATCGTGTGGAAGCGGATGATATCCTTTCCGATCAGATGCAGATCTGCCGGCCAGAGTTTTTTATAGAGGTCACTGCTCTCGCCGCCGCAGTTGTAGCCGATCCCGGTTATGTAGTTGGTCAGCGCATCGAGCCAGACATAAACCACGTGTCCCTCATCGAAATCAACGGGGATGCCCCATTTGAAGGAAGAACGGGAAACACAGAGATCCTGCAGACCGGGCAGCAGGAAGTTGTTCATCATTTCGTTCTTGCGGGAAACCGGCTGGATAAATTCCGGATGTGTATTGATATGTTCGATCAGCCGGTCGGCATATTTGCTCATTTTAAAGAAATACGCTTCTTCGGATGCCTTCACGACCGGACGTCCGCATTCGGGACACCGCCCGTCCACCAGCTGGGATTCCGTCCAGAAGGACTCATCCGGCGTGCAGTACCAGCCTTCATAGGCACCCTTGTAGATGTCGCCCTGCTCGAACATTTTCCGGAACATTTTCTGAACCTGCAGCTCATGATCGGCGTCGGTCGTCCGGATAAACTTGTCATAGGAGGTATTCATCAGATCCCAGATCCTGCGGATCTCACCGGCCACCTTATCCACATATTCCTTCGGTGTAACGCCGGCATCCTTTGCCTTCTCTTCGATCTTCTGACCGTGCTCATCGGTACCTGTCTGGAAGAAAACATCATAGCCCTGCATCCTGCGGAAGCGGGCGATGCTGTCAGCCTGAATGATCTCGTAGGTATTTCCGATATGCGGTTTTCCGGATGCGTAAGCGATAGCCGTCGTAAGATAGTAGGATCCGTTTCTTATCTGCATGTGTACTCCTCATTTACATCTTGTTTTCAGTATGCAATATCTATTATTGTGTCTGATGACCGGCAGACTCCGAACTTCTCTGCCTGTCTTCCGATTCATAACCATGACCGGATCATCTGCAGATCCGGATATAACCCTTCACATCGGAAATTTCCTGAAGCTTTTCACGGAAGGCTGCTTCTGTCATGACTTCCGTGGTAAACGCGGCTTCTCCTTCGATTCCCGGAACCGTGACGGAACGGATCTTCCCGAAACAGGCCTCCGCCTTCACTGCCTCATCGGCGCCGACGCGGACGAAGAAGGCGTTTTCCGCTTCATCTGCCGGGCAGACGTTGAGCGTTTCTCCCGTTCCCGGAAGGGCAGTGTTCTTTCCGAGGTTCTTTGCACAGTCCACGATATCGGCCGAGACCGCGCTTGCCGTCGGCAGGCTGCCCGCACCGCTGCCGTAGAACATGGCATCGCCGAGCATATTTCCGTGCACGAAGATCGCATTCATTACGCCGTTTACGTCATAGAGCGGATTTCCTCTGAAAACGAGCATCGGTGCAACCATAACGGACACGTCATTCCCCCTGCGGACGCTTCTGCCAAGCAGCTTGATCCGCGCGGAAAGAGCCGCCGCATACTGCATATCGGTCGTCGTAATGCGGGAAATGCCCTCCGTGAAGACTTTGGTGTAATCCACATGACTGCCGTAAGCCACGGAAGAAAGGATCGCGATCTTCCGTTTTGCATCGTAACCTTCGATATCGGCCTCCGGATTTCGTTCGGCATAGCCGATCCGCTGCGCTTCCGCCAGAGCTTCGCCGAAGTCACAGCCATCCTGTTCCATACGGGTCAGGATGTAGTTCGTCGTGCCGTTCAGGATACCGGTAACGGCATCGATCTCGTCCGCCGCAAGACCGGTCTGCATGGCCCGGATCACCGGGATGCCGCCGCCGCAGCTCGCCTCGAACATATAGTTTGCCTGATGCTCCTCTGCGATCTTCATCAGCTCGACGCCGTGCTCCGCCACAAGCTCCTTGTTGGAGGTGCAGACGGATTTTCCCGCCTGCAGCGCCTGCTTTGTAAATTCATAGGCGGGATGAAGCCCGCCCATCGTTTCCACGACGATCCGGACATCCGGATCATTCAGGATCGGTTCGTATTCATGAACAAGGATCTCTTCAACGGGATCCCCCGGAAACTCCCGCAGATCCAGCACATAGGCTGTCTGCACTTCATCACCGGCATGCCTTCTGATGACTTCCCGGTTTTTCCGGAGAACTTCCGCCACGCCGGAACCGACTGTTCCGTATCCGAGTATCGCTGTTTTGATCATGTTGTCTTCTCTTTCTTCTGTAATGCAAGCCATTTCAGGTAGGCGTTGATAAAGGGATCCAGATCGCCGTCCAGGACCTTGTCGGCCTGGCTGCGTTCCTCCGATGTCCGAAGATCCTTGACCATCGTATAAGGCTGAAGAACGTAGGAACGGATCTGATGCCCCCAGGCAATATCCGTTTTCTCTCCGCGGATCCCTTCTTCCTGTTCGGCCTGCTTTTCCAGCTCCCGTTCATAGAGCTGCATCTTCAGGACCTGCATGGCCTTGTCTTTATTCTGATGCTGCGAACGCTCGTTCTGGCATGTCACGACGATCCCCGTCGGGAGATGGGTGATCCGGATCGCGGAAGAGGTCTTGTTGATATGCTGACCGCCGGCTCCGCTTGAACGATAGGTATCCACGCGGATATCCTCATCCCGGATCTCGATGTCGATGTCTCTGTCGATATCCGGCATCACATCACACTGGCAGAACGATGTCTGGCGTTTGGCCTGTGCGTTGAAAGGACTGATCCGGACGAGCCGGTGCGTTCCTTTTTCGGATTTCAGGAAACCGTAGGCATTTTCGCCGTTGATCTGGAACAGCACGGATTTGATCCCGGCTTCGTCTCCTTCCTGGAGATCCAGTTCTTCGACCTTGAAGCCCTTCCTCTCGGCCCAGCGCGTATACATACGATAAAGCATGCCGCACCAGTCCATGGCTTCGGTACCGCCCGCGCCGGACTGCAGCCGCACGATCGCGTTGCAGTTATCGAATTCTTCCGACAGAAGCGTCTTCATCCGGATCGCTTCGAGATCCTCCGTGAAGGCTTCCATCATCTCACGAATCTCCGGAACGACAGACTCGTCATCCTCCTCTTCTCCCATCTCGATCAGGGTCTCGATGTCTTCCTTTGCGGAAACGAGGCGGCTGTACGTATCCCTGTCTTCCCGGAGGCTTCCGAGCTGCTTTACCAGCTTCTGGGCACTTTCCGTGTTGTCCCAGAAATCCGGTTCTTCCATTTTACGTTCAATTTCTTCGATCCTCTGTTCCTTTGAAACGAGGTCAAAGTGAATCCCTCACTTCCACTAACGGTTCATCGTAGGACCGGATTTCCTGCTTCAGGTTCTGCAGTTCTACTACCAATTAGCTCACCTTCTTTCATTTTATTTTTGGTGAAATTTTATTTCTTTCTCCCGCAGCACTGTTTGTATTTCAAACCGCTTCCGCAGGGACACGGATCATTCGGATAGATCTTTTTATCTTTCCGCTGTTTCGTCTTTCTGGTGCCGCCGTCATCACGGTTCGTCGCCGTTGCCTGTGCCACCTGTTCCCGTTCCACCTTCTCCTG
>JABUSX010000229.1 GCA_021442545.1 Eubacterium sp.
CGGAAAGCCGGAACTCGTGGATCTCAGCTTTTTCAGAAACAAGTCTGTCGATTATCTTGCACTTGGACATATTCATTCTTTTCAGGAGGACAGTCTTCCGCCGCGCGGTTTGTGGTGCTGTCCGGGCTGTCTGGAAGGAAGAGGCTTTGATGAATGCGGAGTCCATGGTTTTGTGCTGATGGAGGTCAATGGAAAGACGCAGGATGTGAGGCGCGAATTCGTTCCCTTCGCACAGAGGCGTCTTTGGGAGATCCCCGTCGATGTGTCCGGATGCATGACAACAGGAGAGGCTGCCGATCGGATCGAGGAAGTACTCTCAGGACTTCAGGGGAATGAAAACAGCTCCCCGGCGTCCGGTGCCGGGGACGTGAAAGGAAGCGTATCGGGTTCGGGCAGGATTTCTTCCGGGGATCTCTGGAAGATCATTCTGACCGGTGAAACGGACGTCGACAGCGAGATCAGCACGGGACTTCTGCAGAAGCGCTTCGAAGACCGCTGCTATTTTCTGAAGGTTAAAGATCAGACGACCCTGCATGTGGATTACAGGGATTATGCGCTGGATGCTTCGCTGAAAGGAGAGTTTGTCCGTCTTGTCAGCCGTGATCCTTCCCTGGAGGAACAGGAAAAAGCGGAGATTATCCGCTGCGGGATCCGCGCCCTTTCGGGAGAATCCTGGCAGGATTAGGAAACCGGTAAATAATTTCAGCAGAAAGCGTGTATCAGCAGAAAATAAAAAAAGGCCGCGGATGACAGAGCGTGATATATCTTTATCTGAGGCCCCGGACAAGTGAGGAACAGAATGAAACTTTTACATTGTCATATAGAAAACTTCGGCAAGCTTCAGGATATGGATCTCGACTTCAGAGAAGGGATTCATGTCGTTCTTGAGGAAAACGGCTGGGGAAAAAGCACGCTGGCTTCGTTCCTTCTGGTTATGTTTTACGGATTTGCCAATGAAAAAAAGCGAAGCACCCTGGAAAACGAGCGGAAGCGTTTTGCTCCCTGGCAGAAGGGAATCTACGGGGGAAGCGTTACCTTTTCGTCGGGAAATACGCTGTACCGGATCGAGCGGCTGTTCGGCGTCAGGGATGCTTCGGAAGATGAAATCCATGTCTATGATGCAGAGACGAACCTTCCGGTAAAGGGATTTTCCGGAGTGCCGGGTGAGCAGCTTTTTTCCATTGACAGGGATTCCTTTATCCGTACGGTCTTTATATCCCAGAAAGACTGCAGTACGTCTGCGACAGCGGGAATTCAGGCAAAGATCGGGCGTATCGAAAGCGAAGCGGCAGATATGAATGCCTATCAGGATGTCATGCTTCGTCTGAAAAAAGAGACGGATGCCCTGACGCCGAAGCGGAAAACAGGAGAGCTCAGCCGGCTGAGCGCGGAGGCTGCCCGTCTTGAAGAAGAGATTCGAAGCCGGAATGCAAAAGAAGAGCTTCTCGCAAAGCTTGAAAATGAGTGTGACGCCGACCGGGATAAGAGAAAGCGTCTGGAAGAAGAAATAGAACAGGGAACGGAACAGCTGCGGCGTCTTTCTGTTTCACAGAAGAGTGCGGAAACTCTGTCCTTGTCCGAGGCGGAACAGCTTCGTCTGGAAGAGCTGAAGAAGACTTTTGCTTCCGGTGTTCCGGATGAGGACCAGCTTGCACAGGCAGAAGCAGACATCCAGAAAGTTCATAAGATGCGCCGCCGGTTTGAAGAAGAAACAGTTAACAGTTCCGAAAAACATAAGAAAAACAGATTTTCGGATACTGTCATATCGGGCACAGTATTTACACTCTTTGCCGCGGCAGTTCTGTGCTTTTTCTTCTGGTGGTGGCTGTCCCTTGCCTTTGCTGTGGCCGGAGTTATCGTGATGATCGTGGTGCTGCGGCATGATAAGAAAACAGGAAGAGACAGGATCGAGCGGATTGATACAAATCAGAGCCATCTTCCGGGGCAGCGTTCCGTAAATCTGTTCCATGAAAGTGACCGTGCGTTTCTGATGGAGATCGAGGAGATGGAAGAAGATCTTTATCTGTTTCTGAAACTTTACGATCCGGAAATTTCAAAGGAAGACGATCTTTCGGCAAAGCTGCAGCAGCTTCGCTATGACAAGAAGGAGTACCTTGATCTGACGGAAAAAAGCAAACGTGCGAAGAGTGCAGATGCCGAATATCGTCAGGACGTGGAAGATATGCAGGAGATCATCTGGCGCGTTTCCGGGCAGGACGGGAACCAGACGAGTCAGGAAGAGATCCTGCGTACAATTGCTGCTGCCAGAAAAGAAGCGGCTGTTCTGGAAACCGGAATACGCGCCGCAGAACGGCAGATCGATTCCCTTCGCGAAGAAATAGACGGGATTTCAGATAAAGAAGAACATTTTGTAAAAATTCAAAAAGAAATTTTTACAAAACGGAAAAAGTATGATATTATATTAAAGACATCCGAGTATCTTTCTGCTGCCCGGGCGTCCTTCACTGCCCGGTACATGGAACCGATCAAGTCTTCCTTTGACCGGTATTATGCCATGCTGACAGGAGGGGACGGTCAGGAATACCAGCTGGATGCAGATCTGAATCTCACGGTGCGTGAATACGGTGCACAGCGGGATACAGATTTCCTGAGTGAAGGATACCGGGATCTGGTCGGGCTCTGCAGGAGGATGGCCATGATCGAGGCGATGTATGAGAATGAAAAGCCTTTCCTGATCTTTGATGATCCTTTTAATGATCTGGACGAGGCGCACCTGGAAAAAGCAAAGGAATTTCTGGGGAAAATATCGGAATCGTACCAGGTCATCTATTTAACCTGCCACAAGATGCGTGTTTCATAGAAAAAAGTGCGGGGTTCAGCCTGCAGCAGAATGCATGTATCACAGAAAAAAGCAAGCCCGGAATTTTTTCCGGGCTTGTGCAGTCGATAGGGGAATCGAACCCCTGATTCCGCCGTGAGAGGGCGGCGTCTTAACCGCTTGACCAATCGACCGTTTATTATAATAACAAAGCAGCTGAAAAAATGCAAGAACAAATAGCAGAAGGTTTTTGACGGGCAGCAGGACTTCATAAACGTCAAACCGGTCTCAGAAGAAACGAACGAATTCCGAAACTGACAGATCAGAGCTATGCATGACGGACGGATTTCAAAAACAGCAGATTGTTTTTTATCACAGGAGTAATAAGTCAATGAAAAAATTGGGTCAGTTATTTCTTTCCTTTCGTTACGGCGGCCTGACGGCTCAGGAACTTGCCATGTGCATTCCGGAAATCCGGAAGCGGAACGGTGCGATGCTGAAATGGGTGCTTCTGCTGATGATGGCTGCCCTGGGTATTCTTCTTATCCTTTCCCTCATCCCGGACTCGGGTGAGGAGAGCAACCGGTCGCTGTATATCGGTTTTTTCCTGATTCTCTGTGCTGAATTTGCTTTTTATAACCTGTTTCGTGTAAAATGGCCGCATAGGATGCTGATCATGAATTATATATTCATGACGACCGCTTATGTGTTCGGAATCTTCGAGGCCACCTGTCTCGGCCAGGATTCTTCGAGCACGGTGTTCTGTGTCTTCCTGGTAGCCATACCGATGCTGGTCATTGATATTCCGCTGCGGCTGTCGATCCTGACGATCGTTGTGGAAGTGCTTCTCCTCGTTGTATATTTCTGGGTGGGAAATAAAGACGGCGATCCGTTTGTGGTGGTGAACAGCCTGTCCTGTACCTTCCTGGGAATCTGCTGCGGTTATATCATTCAGAAGACCAAGCTCAGTGACATCCGGAACCACCTGATGCTCGAGGTGCAGAGAGATACCGACATGATGACGGGTGCCTGCAGCAGGGTGGCATATATCCGGGATCTGGGCGGCATGGGAGAAAAGGGCGTTTCGGCCGGTGTCATTTTTGCCGATATCAACGGATTGAAGAAGGCGAACGATACATTAGGCCATGAGGCCGGAGACCGTCTGATCAAAGAAGGCTTTTGTCAGATGATGCGCTATTTCAGCGAGGATTCGGACCGGATCTACAGAATAGGCGGAGATGAGTTTGTGATCATCAGCCTCGGAGAGGAAGAAAAATCGTTTCGATCCAGGTTTGAGAAGATGACATCGGATAAAGATTCTGCCGGCATCCTGAGCTGCGGCTTTATATGGCTTGAAAAAGTGAAAGACGCAGAATCCGCCGTGAAAGAAGCGGAAAAAATGATGTATGCGGAAAAGGAGAAATTTTATCGAAGTCATCCCGAAAAAGACCGACGATCAAGATAAACAACCCGATTATGAAGAATAATACCTATACAGAAGAGAACATACAGGTCCTGGAAGGACTTGAGCCGGTACGGACCCGTCCCGGCATGTACATCGGAAGCACCGGCCGGAAAGGCCTGAATCACCTGATCTACGAAATCGTTGACAACGCGGTCGATGAACATCTGGCCGGTTTCTGCAGCGAAATTCATGTAACACTGGAGGCAGACGGCTCCTGTACCGTTGAAGACAACGGACGAGGCATTCCGGTCGGGATGCACGAAAAGGGGATGCCGGCAGAGCGCCTCGTCTTTACCACACTCCATGCCGGAGGAAAATTCAACAGCGAGGTTTATAAAACGAGCGGAGGCCTTCACGGCGTCGG
Organism: Eubacterium sp.; assembly: GCA_021442545.1. GTDB lineage: Bacteria > Bacillota > Clostridia > Lachnospirales > Lachnospiraceae > Bilifractor. The sequence goes on from JABUSX010000229.1 coordinate 4,609, forward strand.
CTCTTCGGTTGTTAATGCCCTTTCTGTTTATATGGACGTTAAGATCAGCCGTGACGGAAAGATCCATCACGACCGCTTTGAGCGCGGCGTTCCGGTCATCGCGCTCGAAAACGGGCTGCTTCCCACTCTTGGAAAAACAAAAGAGACGGGCACCTGCATCAATTTTCTGCCGGATGACGAGATCTTTGAGAAAACCAGATTTTCTTCCAGGGAACTGAAAAGCCGCCTTCATGAGACAGCTTACCTGAATCCGCAGCTCCGCATCTTCTTCAATGACCTTCGTGACGAACGGGATGCACACATGGAATTTTATGAGCCGGAGGGCATCATCGGTTTCGTTAAAGACATGAACAAAAAAGAAGAAGCTCTTCATGCACCTGTTTACTTCAAAGGAGAATCGGAGGGCATCGTTGTGGAAGCTGCCTTCCAGTATGTCCGCGAATTTCAGGAAAATGTGCTCGGCTTCTGCAACAATATTTTCAATTCGGAAGGCGGTACGCACATCACCGGATTCAAGACCCAGTTCACGCAGGTTATGAACAGTTATGCACGTGAGCTTGGCGTCCTGAAAGAAAAGGACGCCAATTTTACGGGTGCAGATGTGCGGAACGGCATGACGGCCGTGATCTCGATCAAGCATCCCGATCCGCGCTTCGAAGGACAGACCAAAACCAAACTGGATAATCCGGATGCGGCCAGGGCTGCAGGTAAGGTTACGGGGGAAGAAGTTGTGCGCTACTTCGACCGGAACCTGCCTGTTCTGAAGACGATTCTGGAATGTGCGGAACGTTCCGCAAAGATCCGGAAATCCGAGGCGAAGGCCCGCAGCAGCATGCTGGTAAAACAGAAATATTCCTTCGACGCAAACGGAAAGCTTGCCAACTGTGAAAAGCGGGATCCTTCAAAATGCGAGATATTCATCGTAGAGGGGGATTCGGCCGGAGGTTCCGCAAAGATGGCACGCGACCGGAACTATCAGGCGATCTTCCCGATCCGCGGAAAGATCCTGAACGTGGAAAAAGCAGGCATCGACAAGGTTCTGGCCAATGCGGAGATCAAAGGCATGATCAACGCGTTCGGCTGCGGTTTTTCGGAAGGCTTCGGAAATGACTTTGATATCGGCAAGCTGCGCTATGACAAGATCATCATTATGGCAGATGCCGACGTGGACGGTGCTCATATTTCGACACTGCTTCTGACTTTATTCTACCGATTTATGCCGGAACTGATCTACCAGGGGCATATCTATATCGCCATGCCGCCGCTTTACAAGACCCAGCCTGCTAAGGGGGAAGGCGAATATCTTTATGACGATAAGGCTCTTGAGCGCTACCGCCGCAAACACGCAGGAAAGAAATTTACGCTCCAGCGCTATAAAGGTCTGGGTGAGATGGATCCGCAGCAGCTTTGGGATACGACACTGAATCCCGAAACACGAAGGATGCGGCGTGTTGAGATCGAAGATGCACGGCTTGCATCCGAGATCACGGAGATTCTGATGGGAACCGACGTACCGCCCCGCAAGGCGTTTATACATGAACGTGCGCGTGATGCGGAGCTGGATATCTGAGAGGTCTGACCAGGTTATGGAAGAAATCATTCGTACCGAGTATTCGGAACTGATGCAGAAAGCATATATTGACTATGCCATGAGCGTAATCGTGGCCCGTGCCCTGCCGGATGTGCGTGACGGACTGAAGCCGGTTCAGAGGCGGACACTGTATGATATGCAGGAGCTTGGCACCTATTACGACCGTCCCTACCGGAAATCGGCCCGTATCGTCGGAGATACGATGGGTAAATACCATCCGCACGGGGACAGCTCCATCTACGATGCCCTTGTCGTCCTTGCGCAGGACTTCAAAAAAGGACAGGTACTGGTCGACGGGCACGGAAACTTCGGTTCGATCGAAGGAGACGGTGCCGCGGCGATGCGTTATACGGAGGCCCGTCTGGAAAAGATCACGCAGGATGTCTTTCTGCGGGATCTGGATAAAGATGTCGTTCCTTTTGTTCCCAACTTTGACGAGACCGAACAGGAACCGGAGGTTCTTCCCGTCCGGATCCCGAATCTGCTTCTGAACGGTGCGGAGGGCATCGCCGTCGGTATGGCGACCAGCATTCCTCCCCATAATCTTGCAGAGGTCGTACAGGCCGCCGTGGCCTATATCCGGCACAGTGACATTTCTACGGAAGAACTGATGCGGTATCTGAAAGGACCGGACTTCCCGACGGGCGGCATCGTCGTCAACCGGGATGAACTTCTGCAGATCTACGAAAGCGGAACGGGGAAGATCCGGATCCGCGGGAAGGTGGAAACCGAAAAAGGACCGGGCGG
>JABUSX010000159.1 GCA_021442545.1 Eubacterium sp.
AAGCCCGCTGCAAAGGCCGAAGCAAAACCGGCTGAGCCCAAAGCCGCTGTGAAGCCTGCTGTAAAAGCTGCAGCAAAGGTCGAAGTGAAACCGGCTGAGAAAAAAGCAGAAGTAAAGCCTGTTGTAAAACCGGTTGAACCCAAGGCGGTTGTGAAACCTGCCGCAAAACCGGCCGAACCCAAAACGGATGCAAAGCCTGCCGCAAAGGCAGAAGTGAAGACGGCTGATTCCAATATGGATGTAAGCCTGCTGTAAAATCCGGGAAGAAACCAGACAAAACAACAACAGAGGTGACTGCCGCGAAGGTCGGAGAAGACCGTCTTTCGTGGGTGCGTCTTCAACGAATATCAAATCAGAAAAAAACCGCACCGGATATCATCCGATGCGGTTCTTCTTTTTTCGGATCTGACTGCAGACCGTGCAGTGCGGCTGAACCTATATCAGTTCGAAAGCACAATACGAATCTGCTTATCTGTCAGCTCAGTCTTTCTTTTCAGCGGCTTCTTCGGCAGGAGCAGCTTCCTCGGCGGGAGCTTCTTCAGCGGGAGCTTCTTCAGCAGCCTTGGCTTCTTCAGCAGCTTTCTTTTCAGCCTGTACCAGAATCGGCATAGCAAATTTTTTGAATTTCTTCTTCTGTTTTTTGCTGAGCATCGGCAGCCACATTTCAGCCCATCCGAAGTAGATAGCGTTCAGAGATTTCTCATAGCTTAACGGATTGCAAAGGACAGCGAGAGTCTCCTGAAGCTTAGCCAGCTCGGCCTCATCCATCATTTTCACTACGGGCGGCTTCGGCATATCCTTGGGATCCATTTCCGGGAACTTCGGAAGAGCACAGAATGCAGCTTTGCATTTCGGCATTTTCGGCAGCTTCGGCAGTTTCGGCAGTTTCGGTGCTTTCTTCTTAGACATAACAATATTCTCCTTTAATATTATATAATTTATTTTACATGCCCAGGAGGGCATATAGAGTACCATTTAAACGGTTTTCCGAAATTATAAAGTTGCATTTCCTTTCATATAGCCGGAATTTCCGTATTCTGTCTTGTTGACCTTTTCAAGGTGTATGGAAACGATCCTGTCACCATCACGCTCTATTTTAACATTATACATCTTCCCGTCAACCTGTCCACTCGTAACTTTATACACATTAACCTTTCCGTTCGTGTTATACGGGATCTTTTTTGTGATCAGTACGTTGCACGGAAGGCTGCTGTCATTCAGTGATTTATCTTCCAGGAAAACTCTGGTCAGTACCTTGACGGCTTCGGCCTTGCCTTTTCCGGCTTTCTGGTTGAACTTGATGCACAGCAGGGGAACGGTGTCCTTTGCCCATTTGTCATAGTACGGAACGAAGGCACAGTTTTCAACAGTCGGCTGAGCCGTGATCTTTGTCTCTGCAAGACCGGCATCGAACTTTACGCCGTCGTTGTTGACAAAGAAGCGGTTTTCCCTGCCTATGTAGGTCAGACTCATGTCTTTATTCACTTTGACAAGATCGTAGGTACAGATGTAGTCTTTATCCTCGATCCGATACTTTTCAATGATCGTCTCTCCGTCGAGTTTTCCGTAACTGACCGAGGCGGAAGATACATAAAGCGTTCCGGTTCGGGGTCCTTCGTCGAGTTTACAGAAAGTACCAGTCTCTTCGTCTCTTATTATAACAGAAATTCCCGGTAAAGGGAAACCTATTGTATCATCTTTTGACGTACCCGGAGAAATAATGCAGGCACCGCAGGCTTCAGACAGGCCATATCCGTTTGTGACGCCGACCGGACAGCCGAAGCGTTTCAGATATCTGGAATAGGTTTTCCTGTCTGCCTTCGAAAGGTAGGTTCCGCCGACAGCGATAAAGTCCAGACTCGCATAGTAATTGCCGGGTACGATCGGAAGCTGCAGGAGGGACTCCAGAACCATGCCGGTAATGAAAAGAACGTTTACATGATAGTAACGGATGAGTTCCGGAATTTTTTTCGGTTCAAAGAAGGCCATGTAGGTTGCAACGACTGCACATCCGAAGGAAAGCGGCATATGCAGCTGATCCACGACGCCGTAGCAGGCAGACATATCCGGCAGGCAGTGAACGGAAACGGCATTGCTGGATTTCGGCCGGAACTCTTCGCTCTGCAGAAAATGCAGTGCGCCGGCGTTGATCTCGCTGTCCGTGTAGGGAATCGGTTTGCTCACACCTTTTGTTGTTCCGGAGGTGTGCAGTACGACTGTCACCTCGTCCGGGTCATACTTTGCATAGCAGATGGGCGTCCCCTCGTATCTGTCAATCAGACCCTCAATGTACAGAGCATCCGGAAGCGCTTTGATCGAAGAGTAGTTCATCTGGTCATGAAGCAGCTGCAGCACGCCGGAGCAGATTCCGGCCTTCGGAGAATGGCAGACCAGAATGCTGCGGAGTCCGAGAGATTCCTTGTCTTTCAGAAGAATGGCGAACTGACGCGGATTCAGATAAGTGTCCGAAATGAAGAGATCCGTCAGCTTTTCGGTCAGGATCAGTTTTTTCAGGCGGTCATAATTTACAAATTCGAGAAAATTGATTCCGCTGATGCGTGCGCCGGTCATGTTCAGAGCATAGAAAGCAAAGAAGGATTCCGGTTCCGACCCGCCGATCAGTCCGACCCGCGAGTTGTTTTTGCCTGTTATCTTCAGGGCGGAAAAGACCTCTGCATATTTCCGGATCGCACGGAAAAACTGCCGGTAGGTGTAATTCCTCGTCGCACAGATGAGAGCCTTTGCATCCAGACGTTCATCCGTTACAGAGTTCAGTTCCTCCAGGAAGGACCAGAGTTTCTGATTTATGATCGTGCCGTCTTCGATTTTTCGATTTACGGCATCCACATTTTTCTGCTGTGCATTCCGTATCTCGTCGGCTTCCCTGCGGTTAACGGCCATCTTTTCAAACCAGGAAAGCATCCGGGAAATGGTCTTTCTGCTTTTTTTGCCGTCCGGATTCCGGACAACGAAGGCATGATCAACCTTTTTGCTGTTGTAGTCGATGATCTTGTAGGACCTGTACTCTGTCTCCAGCACTTTTCCAAGCTTCAGAGTATCGTCCTGCAGGATATCGCTGCTGCCCGTAACCATAAAGATGGGCGGAATGTTTTTGATAATCTCCGGATGTTCCGGATCCATATACTGAAGAAGACGTGCATTCATCTTCGGTGAACTGACGTACATATCCGCACAGATCATGCCGAATATATCCGTTCGTTTCAGATAGAAGAATCCGCTGATGATGCCGACAGCCTTAAAATCAATGAGAGGCGTCCTGCACCGGATCGCCTTGCGAAGCTTTTCCGAGCGGAACATGGCAGAAACATACAGAGCAAGGAATCCGGCAGTCGGATCGGCAGTCATAAAGATCCTGTCGGGATCGATCGAATACTCTGTGAAACTTTCTGAGACGGCATTCAGGCCTGAGAGCACGTCTTTCAGCTGGGTTTTCAGGTCGTTTCCTATGACCGGACGGTAATCGATACAGAATACCAGATATCCTCTGTCTGCCAGAAGCTCGGCAAACCGGCGGGAACGGCTTCTGTCACCATACACATAGCCGTCACAGCGAAGATGTACGATAACAGGAAGCTTTTCTGCCGGATCTGTCTTCGGTTTGAAAACATCCATAATCAGTGAGCTTTGTTTGCTGCTCTGTATAAGGATGTCTTTCCGGCATTCAACCTGTTCATTATTCCCGGTCTTTTTTATTTTCCGGGATTTGCTTTCGTAGTAAGCACCGTTGCTGATCAGAAGCTGCAGAGAAGAGGTCAGCATCTCGTGGTACAGATAATTCGCTTCAGACAATGCAGACATAAAAACCTCCTGTATCTTTAATATGCATGGTTATCACACTCCGACATGCATAGCCGCCATACTTCAGCATGAACAATTATCATATCCCGGATCTGCAATCACTGCATAACCGGTTATCACACTCCGACATATACGATCGCATTTTCCTTGAAAGCCGTGACAAAGCGGTCCAGAGACGAGAAAACAAGAGTGACAGAAATCATAATCTGCATCATTTCCAGAGAGTTCAGGAAGAACAGGCAGAGCACGGCAAGAATGATACGGATGACACCGTCAATAAAGGGTCTCTTCCAGTTTTTGGCTCCGACGCCTTTTGACTCCAGACCCTTTGCCATAAAGAGCGCACCGGAAACAGCCAGCATAACGACCAGATAGAGCATGACGAAAACCGGCGGCATAGCACCCAGGAAAAAGACAAAGATTCCGAGATCCAGCATGAGAATGCCTTTAAAGAAAATAGACAGCCCGTCTACCATGTATTTGGCCATTCTGAAATAGTATACAACGCTTTGTATGCCTTTATAGAGCAGAATAATATCCACCACAAGTATGATGACAAGATAGGTGAGCTCAGGCTCTATAAACATCATGACGGCACCGAGGATCATCACAATACCGGTCAGCAGCGAAATGATACGTTTACCTGTTCCCATCGTTATCCTCCTTTTTGTGGAATACGTGCAGCAGCTTTTCAAATTCCCGGATCCCTTTGAATTTCGTATTGTCATATTTGATCGAGATACCGGCCAGCAAACTTCCGGAAGAATAGATCCTGTTGGTGACCATGCTTTTCTGCGCCATGGCGGCGATGAAATACTTTCCGGCAGGCGTCTGATCTTTTTCTTCCGCCGTCGGAGCATCCACGTACTGTTTTTTGTACAGCTCCGGTGTAAAGTCAGGGAGACGTTTTCCGGAGATCTGTTCGGCAAGAGCATTCCAGTCTTCGCTGGAATCCAGCTGCCGTTTTTTCAGAATCGCTGTGATCTGATCCTTCCACGGAGCCACGGTTTCCTCGTCATAAAAATCTCTCCGGAAGGTATCGCAGCTTCCGCGGAGGTATTTCATGACGTGGATCAGCTGGCAGAATGCATGGTAGTAATCATCCGGATTGTTTTTTACGACAGGTTCGTAACCGCCCCAGGCGGGCAGATAGGTATAGCGGATAAAGCTGTAATCGGGAAGATGACCGGCCCGGCCATGTCCGAGATTCATGATGGTGTCTTCTTTTTTCTGTGAGAGAGTCTGCGTATAGATACCCTCTTCGATATCATCCGCTGCGCCCAGAGAGTTGCGGAACGTCAGCTTTTTCCGGATTTCTTTTCCGTTTTCTTCCCTCAGTTCATAAAACCAGTCTGTCGTGTTATTGATGACCAGCGAAGGCGTTCCGGCAAAGTACATATGCGCCCAGGTATCCGCCACAATGTGGGCTGCAACGCCGACGGCCTGCAATGTGCCGCCCTTCTTTGCCTGCTCAACGGTATCGGTAACGAGAGAACCGTTCGGCCTGCAGATAAGCCGGTATTTATTCATATAGGAACGCCCGCGGTGCGGAAGGGAGGCTTTCAGATCATAGGGGAGAAAATGGAACGAAGACCAGATCCGGGTCACATGGTGCTTGCCGATATGCGTCATCGGAGCGTTGGCCAGTTCCGTTCCCATCTGTGTTGTTGCTGCGGAAACGGGAGCGCCGATCGTCTGGAGAAGAGTTTCCGTGCAGGCATCCGTGAACTGGGCAGCATAGCAGATTTCCAGACCTTCTTCATGGGAATAGCCTGCCAGAACAGCTGCACAATAGGTAGCATAATAATGGAAATCCAGATTCATGATCAGACCTCCTTCAAATTGTATGTCCGGCTCAGACTTTTGAGGCGGATCGATGTATACAGCATAACGATCATCGCAATGGCGGACGTCACGTTGACAATCAGGAAGATTGCAGACATAGCGGCCAGTTCATCGTAACGAGGTGTAGCCAGTGTAGCATACAGAGAGACGACTAACTGGGCAATGATCAGAAAGATGAACAGCATGCTCGGGCTGGCTGCATTTGCCTGCTTTTTCGCAAAAAGACCGAGCACTAACTGAAGAGCAACGGAAAGAATCGAAAAAACAAATACAATTGTCGGTATGGAAATCATGTCACCCGTCTCTAAATCTACGGGATCCATTTCCATTCCGACCGATGCGGCAATTTCCGGATTAAGTATGTAGTACAAAATTACGGCTGTGATGAGAAAGATCTTTGCGAAGTTCCACAAAGAGAAGAGTGCTGCAGCTTTTCCGCTTGCAATCAGGTTGCTTTTGTATCGTCTGATAAGGGACTCCATAATCAGATTTTCCTCCCGGGAAAATGTGAAATATTAAACAAACGGACACTTTCCTTGATACAAAATAACACAACTGAATTCTGTTTTCAAATACAACGTTTCCGTTTTTTCTAATTAAATTTTGTAAAAGAATTTGCAGAAGCTGCAGCCGATCATCTGTTCCGATGCGGCTTTCGATTTTTCCGGCTTTTGAAAAATGAGTCCGGAGAAGCTGCGGCAGAGCCTTCTCTTTGTACGTGATGCTTTGGTTTTCCGGATTTTTAAAACGAACTTTCAGGATATGCTGCTTACTGAATTGAACAGGACGAAGATATTTAGTAAAATAGTTAAAGCTTTCTGAAATCCGGGCGCAGCAGAGCAGTTTTTTTTTCTTCATAAGATAAAACAGGGTGCACGAAAATAAAGCTGCTGTCCCGGTGAAAAAGGAAAGGGTTGTTTCACTGCGAAAGGGATACAGGAATACAAAGCTGTTGTCTGAACGGATAGGAAACGGGTTGAATGAATCGGATTTGAGAGGAGTATGTTATGGATGCCCTGGCTTCGTTTGCCATTATTTTTCTGATTGTTGTAGTTTTCGGATTCATCAATGAAAAGACGCTTCGTCTTACGGACGAGATCGCATTAATGCTGTTCACCACGATTGCAACCCTGATCGTGCTGGTTCTCCGGGTAGCCGGAGTCGTTCAGACGGAGGATTTTCTGTATGCAAAATTTGATCTGAACAAGCTGCTTGTGGACGGCGT
>JABUSX010000471.1 GCA_021442545.1 Eubacterium sp.
TCCCTGTTCTTTTCGGCAAGTCCCTCGGGGAAATCCGCTCCGTAAAGAAGGTCCACGGACCAGGTGTAGACCGGATCACCCTTATTCACCTTTCCCTGCCACACATTGAGAGTCGCGGTGTAGGTGTTGCGGTTCAGGAAAACATTGATGGTCTTTCCTGATGCGGCAGTGGTCTCTGCAGAGGAAGAAACGCCTTCGGGAAGCGTTATATCGGCATCTGCAAAGGGTTCCTCCGTCACAAGGGTGCCGAAATACGAGAAGCCGTCCGGAAGTTCTGCCAGATCACTGTTCATGGCAAGCTCGTCGCCGAAGATGGCGGTAAGCGTTTTGCTTCCGTCTGCATACAGTGCATAGGTATCCGCTGCCGTACCGTCCTCATTCAGATCCTGCAGATAGTAGTTCAGATGATAATTGACGATCTCATTGGTAAAGTAACCGGTGGCCATAACATCGGATGCCGGCATGGAGGCCGGCTGGGCACCGGTATCACCGAAGAACCAGCCTACGAAGTTATATCCCGGAACGGACGGTTTGGAAGACGCACCGAACGCATCGGAAAGATCCGCCCCGTAATACTTACTGACTGTGCTTCCTGCCGGGGTTTCGTCACCGGGCAGCGTATAGCTGAACGTCAGCTTATAGATGTTGCGGGAATAATAGACAGCCAGCGTCTGTCCGTCCCCTGCAATTGTGATCTCTTCTTTCCGGTCATCGTCCCGGGTGAAGCCGGTGAGATCAAGCTGCAGCGAATCCAGGTCAGAGCTTCGTTCCGCACCGTAGGGTGCATAGAAGATCTTTTCCTTATACGGGTCCGAAGGATAATTCCCTTCGAGATCCATAAGGAAATATTTCACGGTAAAGGCATATTCGTTCCCGGCCCACAGAGCCGTCAGGGTCTCCTCAAAGCCCGTCCCCGGGTTTGCACTGAGTTTTGCACCGTCTTCATAAATACCGGAGACACCCTTCCAGTCCTTGAAGGAAAAACCGGTCCTCTCGTATCCCGCTTCCGGAAGCACGATGGTTTCACTTTCTTCCTTAAGAACAGGATCCATGGAACCTTCCGCATCCTCCGCACCGGGATCGAAATTATAACGATAGATGGTAAAGCACTCTTCGCTTACGGAAACATTTCCCACGACATCACGGAAGAAGGCATAGTACTTCCCGGGTTCCGTCACCGTAAAGCTTTCGGTTATCTCCGAAGGCTGACCGTCCTCGGTTTCGGGTATCGGATTCCAGTCCTCTTCTCCGGGAAGAGTATCTCCTTTTTTGATCACCCAGCCGGTCAGTCCCAGATCGTCACGGCCGGTAAAGGAGATCTGCACCTGATCGTAAGGTGAACGGCTGGAAAAGCCTGCCTTTTCGACGACCGGAGCCTTGTCTTTCGTATGGAAAGTCAGAACAACATCCGTAAGAGACTCCGTAAGAGCCGCCTTTATGCTGCCGGTGAGTTCGTCTTCCTCAATGCTGTAACTGATGGCCTGGATCTGACTGTTCGAAAGAGAGAACGCAGGAACGGAAAATTCGTAGCCGGTTTCCGCCTGTGCTTCAAAGGCAACGGTTTCATTGCTTAAAAGAACATAGGTATCCGCACCGGAGATCCCGGCTTCAGACACATTTTCCCCTTCGTATGAAAGAACAGCCGTGAAGATCTCTCCGGTCTTTTCCGTTTTATCGCTTTCCTTATAGTTATCCCGGTTTGTGCCTCCGGAAGGAACTGCCTTTACGGTGAAGAAATAGCTGCAGACCGAGCCGTTTTCCGCTTCGCTTACGGCATGGCTGCGGATGGCTGCGGAAAAATCACAGGCGTTTTCAGATGTATCCGTTTCGTCGATCTTCTGATAATCCGTACCGTCATAAGCCAGAAGCTCCACGTGATAGCTCACCGTCAGACCCCGCTTGGAAACAGGCACCCAGACCGCTTCGCCGGGCTTTGCCGTATTCCAGTGGGGATTAAAGGGCGCCGGCAGCGTATCCTTCGTTACGCTCAAAATGCCGGGAACGGCTTCGATGTCGTAGTTTTCGGGAAGCGTATTCGAAGTAAGCGTATAGGATACCAGATTATTCGGCTCCTGATCCTCCGGCGTCACCATGGTCACGCTGCCCGTTACGGTCACGCTGTAGAAATTCTGACCGGGCACAAAGCCGTCGCCGGTCACGACATAACCGTCATCGGAATGGGGAAGCCCGTCATAAACAAAGCTCTGCGAATTTGCGGTAATTGTGATCTTTCTTTTAAGAATGGAGAAATCCGCTTTCTCTGTCTCGAAGCCCAGGTAGTTGTCCGTCTCTTCGATGACCGCATAAACCGTATAGTCTCCGGCATTTTCCGGACTGACCGCTCCGAAATCCTCCGCATCCTTTTCGGCGTAGTACCAGACAGCACTTCCGCCTTCCGGATGATCGAGAGATAAAGCCGGCGCCGCCTTGGTTCCGTCATATTTCCGGTCGGAGATCACGACCTCGGGTTCAAATTTTGCCTTCTTAATGGTGAAATACAGTGTCTTTTCGGCAAAATAGTCACTCGTTACGACAGCCTTTGCGGTTCCTGCCTTATTATTATCCGAATACGAAACCACGTAATCGGAAGACGGCAGCGGCTGTTCACCCAGGGTTACCGCCACTTCCGGTTCAAAGGTCCTGTTTTCTTCATATGTATAGTCAGGTGTGCCGTCTTTAAAGGCAACCGTAAGGTCCTCTTCCCCCGCGTTGACGGTGAGTATGCCGTTTCCGGTCGTGATGTCATAGTTATCCGCATGGAAATCCGTGAGTCGGATACCATATCGTCCTACGGAAGAACCGACCGTATAATCGCAGCTTACGGTACCGGTGATGACATCCTTCGTGTCGCTGCCCAGAAGCCCTGTGATCGTCAGGGTATATTCGGGCGCCGGCATGTTATAGAGGATGGTCTGATTGTCCGCCTGAACAGTCAGATCTGCCGGTGTGATATCCACGGAGATATTTTCCACTTCCTCCGTATCCACGATATTTCCCTCCGTGTCCTCCAGGGTCACAACGAGGGAATAGGTGCCGGAATCCGAAACGTTCTTCACGGCAAGCTGTTCGCCCGTGCCCGATTCCGTTCCGTTCTTAAACCAGGCATAGGAAAGGATCCCGTCCACCGGATCCATCACGGGTCTGAGTTTTGTATCGTTTCCGCTGTACGTGCGTGAAAGACCGGAAACCGTGATTTCCGGAAGGGTAACGGCCGTCCACTTTGCATAAAGCTCATAGGGGGATGCACTGTGATCCGTGTAGGAAGTTTCCGCAGGTACGGTGAATTCCGGATCCGTAAACCAGCCTTCGAAAACATAGGCGGGACGCACGGGAACCGAAACCGTCACGCCGTCACTTCCGATAATGAAGTCGGAATAAGCCTTCGGGCCATCTTCCGTGTAATAGTCATGATATTTTACTTCGGTTACCTGAACGGTATTTTCACTTCTGCTGACATTTCCCGCAGCATCCTTCGCATAGAAATAATAGATGCCGCCGGAAGTGAGTGCATATTCATACGTATCTTCCTGCACGGCAGGAGAAACAGCCGTCCAGACCACCTGATCCGCCGAGGTCTCCGTGCTGAAAGCATAGGCCGCAACACCGTCTTCCATATCCACAGTCTTTGCGGAAAGCTTCCCGGAACCCGCTCCCCTGAAATCCGTAATTACGGGACCGGAGATGTCACCGGCATTCGCCGTGACCACAAGTTCTGTGCCGTCCGCGTAATCCGCGCTCAGGAAAACCGTCGTCTCGGCTGCGGTGCTGTCCGCAAACTGCACGCTGCTTCCGGTCCAGTTTATAAAAGTATAGCCCGTCTTTACCGTGGCCTTAACCGCAAGACCGTTGGGATCTCCCGGAATCAGAAGCTTTTCCGCAGGCTGAACGGCTGCAATTCCGCTGCCTGCTCTCACCTTTACAAGAGGAACCACGAAAGAAGGAGAATCTTCCGAAGTACACCCCGTAAAGTAACTCTGCGCCGCTTCCGTAACGCCGATCTCTACACGGAAGGTATATACACCCTCATGAAAACCGGTGCTTACGATATGGTTTGCAAAGTTCGGATATCCGTCGGAAAACGCATTGAAGCGGTCAAGCTCCGCCCCGTTTTTATAAGCGATCAACGTGTAGGTATTGATGACACCGCCGGGAAGAACACCGCCGTCCGTGGTGGTCACGGGAGCCGTCCATGCGGGATTGCTGCCGTCCCAGTGAAGATTCGAAGGCGCACTGACTTCCGCCTTTGTTACCGTAAAACCGAAATCCGCTTCCGGGCCGTCCACGGCATATTCGTCATTATCATTATATGTATAGGTAAGAACGTATTGCCCGGGTTCCAGCGTGCACGGTCCGTCGCCGAATATTGTCCATTCACTGTTCGGATCTTCCGCACTGCGGCAGAAAAAGACGATCGACGATTCAACGCCGTCATCGGGAGTAAAACCACGGAGAGAAAGGGTGAGGGGTTCCAGATAGCTCACGGAAAGAGCCGCGCTGTTTTCCGTGCTTTCGTTGTTGATCAGGGGTACAAAAACCGTACCGCTGTTTTCCGGCGTTTCGGAAAGCGCAGCGTATGCATCGATATCTTCTTTGGAAATGATTTCCGGTTCCGTATCGATTTCTTCGCTTCCGCCGTCGGTCATGGAATCCGTACGTACATCATTCGCCTGCGGCGCAGCGTCATCCTTCAGCGGTTCGGAAGAATCCGCATCCGGCTCATCTGCCTGCGGCACGCCGCCGTTCTTCAGCGGTTCGGAGGGATCTGCGTATACATCGTCTCCGTTTTCGGAAATCACGGTTCCGGATGCGGTGCCGTTTTCTGCACTTTCAACGTTGACCGCGGAATCAGAAGACAGCTCGTCTGCCTGCGGCATACCGTCATTTTTCAGCAGGGCAGAAGAATCCGCATTCACGCCGGCTCCGTTCCCGGAATCCGCCGTTCCGGATGAAGCGCTTTTTCCCGCACTCCCGCCGTTCGTCAGGGATTCTGAAGATGCCGCGTCTGACTGTGTCACGACGCTGCTCGCTGAGGTTTCGGAAGGATCTGCATAAATCGTATCTCCCGGCAGAAACTGAATCATCATCAGGACGACCAGTATGCCTGCGAGAACCCTCTTTGCAATGTTCTTTTTCATGACCCTCTCCCCTTCAACGCAAACTTCTGCCCCTCATATTCCGGGAGCAGTTTCCATATTGGTATGGCTGATTCCTGTCAGCCTTTATTCACATCAGTTACAGCAGAACTTTCAATCATCAGAAGCAGATATCCGTGCTACAAGAGAAGATTATGCAGCAGCTGTTCTCTGAAAATCTGCATTTTCGTTCCTTTTCCGTCGTACTGCCGAAGCTCATACTTCGTATCCTCTTCCATGATCTTCAGCCAGACAGCTCCGATTTCCGGATCAAACTGTGTTCCTATACCTTTCCGGATCTCGCTGATCACTCTCTCCCGCGGCAGAAAACTTCTGTAACCACGGTCGGAGCTCATGGCATCGTAGGCATCTGCCACGGCAACGATCCTTGCCGTTTCCGGGATCTGCGACCCCTTAAGACCATCCGGATAACCCCGGCCATCATAACGCTCATGGTGCCATCTGGCAGCCTGTGCCAGATCGGGATAACTGACGATTCCGGAGAGGATCTTATAGCCCTTCATACAATGCGTTTGTATAGCAGCATGTTCCTCGTCCGTAAGCATTCCTTCCTTATGAAGAATCTTATCTTCAATACCAATCTTTCCCACGTCATGCAGGATTGCCTGGAAGTAGATATTCTTTACATATTCCTCGCTCTTCCCCATCCGTTCCGCGATCATCACCGCGTATTCCGCCACCCGGGTGGAATGACCGTTGGTGTACTGATCCTTGGCATCGACGGCGTTGGCCAGTGCCGTTACGGACTCACGAAGTATTGTCTCGTTCCGGCGGGCCTGTTCTTCCTGCAGAACCAGCCGGGATTGTTCAGAGGTATTAATTATCCAGACAATAGTCCCCACCAGGAAACTTTTCTGCCGGAACTCGGATTCACGTATCTCATAGGGAATGCCATGCAGGGTAACCAGTTTCTGGCCGAGAATATTTTTCCTGATGAAGTCGGTGGATTTGTCTATCCGCTTCCAGTCACACTCTGTCAGAATCTCTTCTGCACGAGCGTTGTGATAGATCAGGTGACCGTTCAGATTGAAGATCAGAAGTCCTTCCGACATCTTGTCGATCGACATATCCTTCATTACGGAAGCAGACATGACGAGATCATATTTCACCTGAAGGTATCCAAGTGCAACTGCAAAGAAAATGAACTCCAGCGCATTGGCATACGTAGAAGAAATGATCCCGCTGAAAGAAAATATCATGAAAACAGGGGTAATAATGCCGATCAGAAGAATCAGCTTGACAAAGGTTAATTTATAATCCTTTACCTGGGTGATCCGTATAAAAAGAGGAACGATCATCAGCAGCATCAGCGCTGCGATCAAAATGCCTGCCACCGTGTAAAGAGGACCTTCGGTATACTGGAAAACACAGAACCCGGGCATCTCCGGATTCTCCAGCATAACCACATCCTTAAAGAAAAGTCTGGTCCAGCCGATCGTCAGAACAGTGCCGATGAAGGCCACGACCACCGCCGTGGAGCAGCCGACCAGCCAGAGAGGCGGTACATCCCCGCAGAGCCCCATCAGCGTATAACCCAGTACATAGATGCTCAGCACCGCAAAAACATAGGACAGCTGCATGGCGACCATCCAGCCAACCACGTTCGCCGAGAATGCCTGCCACACGCCGCAGAGAAAATACAGCAAAATCAGAATCAGCGTTGCTGTGATTTTTTTCTGTACCGAAGATGACCTTGCGAAATAAACGAAGGCGAGAACAAGCAGCGCAACAA
>JABUSX010000425.1 GCA_021442545.1 Eubacterium sp.
GGGAAACGGGAGATCGGGGAAGCGGCAGCAAAACAGGAAGCCGTTGAAATCCGTCAAAAAGCAGCGGGAAACATTCGGAAGGGGATGAAATCCGTTTTGTCAGCAGTAATGAAAATGTGATACACTGGCTTCAGGAGGGAAAATGCATGTCACATTATACGTATAAAACAAAAATGACCTGTTCCAGTGCTATCGATTTTGATATTGACGGGAACATTATTTCAAACATCGCTTTTACCGGCGGATGCAACGGGAACCTTAAGGCAATTTCAAAACTGGTGGATGGATGGACGGTTGAAAAGATCGAGCAGTATCTGAAGGGAAACCGCTGCGGAATGAGGCCGACGTCCTGCGCGGACCAGCTTGCACGGGCCGTGCGTGAAGCTGCGGAGAAGCAGGAAGGATAACCGGAAGCAAGCCAAAAAAATGACCGGAAGCTGCCGGAACAGAAAGTACGTCGGAAGGATGACCGGAAACAGACAGATGCCTCGGAAGAGACAGGGCATGATACCGGACAAAAGTACAAAACAGAAAGGATGCGCCGTTCCTCTGCGGAACGGCGGAACGCAGAAAATGAGTAAAGTAAAAAATATCTGGGAAAAATCCGGGAAAAACGAACTGGATGCATTTTGTGAAGAATACCGCCGCTATCTTTCGGTCTGCAAAACAGAACGGGAAAATGTAGCGGTTATGGAAGAAAAACTGAAGGAAGCCGGTGCAAAGAGCCTGAAAGAAGTGATCGCTTCCGGAGAGAAACCGTCGGAGGGTGCTCTGATCTATGCCGATATGATGGGGAAGTCGCTGTTCATCTTCCGCGTCGGGAAACGGCCGCTGACAGAGGGCATGCGCCTTCTGGGAGCACATATCGATTCTCCGCGTCTGGATCTGAAGCAGCATCCGCTCTATGAGGATCAGGAACTGGCGCTTTTCGATACGCATTATTACGGCGGCATCAAAAAATATCAGTGGGTCACCATTCCGCTTGCCCTGCATGGGGTTGTCGTAAAGAAGGATGGTTCCGTCGTGCAGATCTGCATCGGTGAAAAAGAAGAGGATCCGGTCGTGGGAGTCAGCGATCTGCTGATCCATCTGGCGGCAAAACAGGTCGATCAGAAGGTGGCAGATGCCGTGACGGGAGAAAATCTGAATGTGCTGATCGGCAGCCGGCCCATGGAGGGAGAAGAAAAAGAAGCGGTTAAGGGAAATATTCTTGCCATCCTGAAAAAGGAGTACGGGATCGAAGAGGAGGATTTCGTTTCCGCAGAGATCGAAGTCGTGCCGGCAGGACCTGCCCGGGATTACGGACTCGACCGCAGCATGCTTATGGGATACGGACACGACGATAAGGTCTGTGCCTAT
This sequence comes from Eubacterium sp., assembly GCA_021442545.1. Taxonomy (GTDB): domain Bacteria; phylum Bacillota; class Clostridia; order Lachnospirales; family Lachnospiraceae; genus Bilifractor. Next base: position 1,360 of record JABUSX010000425.1, read on the forward strand.
CCTTCTTTCCGCGCGGTTATGGACGAAAAGGAACCGGAGTACTGCGCGGTCTGTCTTCTGACCGATAAAGAAGAGATCGGCAGTGTCGGTGCAACGGGTATGCATTCCCGTTTCTTCGAAAATACGCTGGCCGAGATCATGAATGTCATGGGATGCTATTCCGAACTGGAACTCCGCCGTGTGATGATGCGCACGAAGGTTCTTTCATCCGATGTTACGGCTGCCTTTGATCCGAACTATCCGGATGTTATGGAAAAGAACAACTGCGCCTATCTGGGAAAGGGACCTTCCTTCAACAAGTATACGGGTGCCCGCGGAAAGAGCGGGTCGAACGATGCCAATGCGGAATATCTTGGCTTCCTCCGCGGTCTCATGGATGGAGCGGATATCTGTTATCAGACGTCCGAACTCGGCAAGGTCGATCAGGGCGGCGGCGGAACGATTGCCTATATTCTGGCTAATCTGGGCATGGAAGTCATCGATTTCGGAGTGCCTGTTCTGAATATGCATGCACCCTGGGAAATCGTCAGCAAGGCAGATGTATATGAAACGTATCGGGCTTACCGGGCATTTATTCACTGATCTTCAGAGGGGAAAGAAAGATGTATGATCGTTTAACGGAAAGTGATATCAAAAAGATCAAAGAGGAGATCGAACACCGCAAGCTGGTTGTCCGGCCGCAGATCCTCAGTGAGGTCAGAGAAGCCCGTGCACATGGTGATCTGAGTGAAAATTTTGAATACTATGCGGCCCGGAAGGCAAAAGGAGAAAATGACAGCCGGATCGCCTACCTCGAGAATATGATCAAGACGGCGACTGTGATCAGGGACAGCAGTGCAGAGGATGAGGTCGGCCTGAACAAACGTGTCATCATACGTTTTCCCGGTGAGACGGAAACGGAAGAGTTTAAGATCGTGACATCCGTCCGTGCGGATTCCCTGCGGAATCTGATCACAGAGGATTCACCTCTGGGGAAGGCTCTTATGGGGCATCATGCAGGAGAATCCGTGCATGTTTCCGTGAGTGCCGATGTGCAGTATGATGTTGAAATCGTCGAGATCCGGAATACGGGAGAAGAGGAGTCCGATACGCTGAAGGCGTATTGAGTAAGTGCCGGACAGAAGTGAATCCGGGAAACCTGAAAGCCGGGAGAAGAAGAGTCCGATACGCTGAAGGCGTATTGAGTAAGGACCGGACAGAAGTGAATCCGGGAAACCTGAAAACCGGGAGAAGAAGAGGCCGATGCACTGAAAGTGTAAGGAAAAGGACCGGGCAGAAAGAGTTAAAGGACCGCAGGAGATGTTTATTGAACGGAATCATAACGGATTGATCTATATGATCTCGACGATTTTTCCGGCTCGTCATGCATTTACGACCCGTTACGGCGGAGTCAGCAGAGGAAAGATGGCAAGCCTGAATCTGACGCTTCGTGAAGGCGACTTTCCGGAGAACGTCAGGGAGAATCTGCGGCGGTTCGGTGAAGTGATGGGTGCGGGCGTGGATGATTTTGCCGTGACCCACCAGGTACACGAAAATGTTGTCCGCATCGTGGATAACAGGGACAGGCATATCTGTCTTTCCGATGTGCCCTATGACGCCGATGGAATCGTGACGAAGGAAAAAGGTCTGCCGGTCATGTGTTTTACGGCGGACTGTGTGCCGGTGCTTCTCTGTGACAGCGAGAAAAAGACGGCGGCTGCCGTTCACTGCGGCTGGCGCAGTTCTGTCGGAGATATCCTGGGAGAAGCCGTGAAGAAAATGTGCAGCCTCGGGGCAGAGCCGGAAAAAATCTTTGCGGCAGTCGGACCGGCGATCGGGGCGTGCTGTTTTGAAACGGATGAAGATGTTCCGCAGGCGGTGGAATCCTGGCTCTCCGGGGATACGGAAGGTCTTTTCCGCAAAAAAGAAAACGGGAAAACGCTGGTTGACCTGCGGAGTGCGGATAAGCGAAGGCTGATGCAGCTGGGTGTGCCTGAGACCCAGATCGACATTTCGGATGAGTGCACCTTCTGTTCGCATGAGAAATACTGGTCCCACCGGTATACAAAAGGAGAACGCGGGGGTCAGGCCGCCTGTGTGGTTCTGGAGTAAGCTGCTGTACAGACTGCATGACGGACAGACCGGAAAGAATGAGACCGGGATGTTTCGTCTGGAAAAGCGGTGCTGCCTCATCGGAAAACAAAGGCCGGAATCGAATATCTGTCAGAATCTGCTGTTGCATTACAGGCGGAGGCGTGTTATAGTGTCGAAGATACATAATGTTCAGTGTAAGAGTGGGCTTGCGCCCACTCTTATGACGTGTTGGGAGAGATTTGTATGTCTCATAAAACGGAAACCATTGAAAAAAGGGCGGAGGAACTGATCCTTCCGGTTCTGGAGGAACGGAGTTTTGAACTCTATGATCTGGAATTTGTAAAAGAGGCGGGCACATGGTATCTGCGTGCCTACATCGATAAGGAAGGCGGCATTACCGTTGACGACTGTGAGACCGTAAGCCGTGCCTTTGAAAAAGAACTGGATGAAGAAGATCTGATCGAAGAAGCCTATATCCTGGAAGTGAGTTCTCCCGGTCTCGGCAGGCAGCTGAAAAAGCAGCGCCATTTTGAAAAGGCGGTCGGGGAAGTTGTTGAAGTGCATACTTACAGACCGGTCGACGGAGAAAAGCTTTTTATCGGAGAACTTCTTTCCTTCGATCCGGAAAGTGTGACGATCCGGGAGGAGGAAGCAGAACGGACCTTTTCAAAACAGGACATCTCCGTGGTTCGTCTCTACATAGATTTTTAAAACCTGCGATGATCGTGCTGCAGGATCACCGGCAGGTGCAGTGATCCGGATAACCGGATGAAAGAATACTTGAGTTGAAATACCGACAATGTGTGTGTTTGCGCAGGAGGAAGCAAAAAAATGAACGCAGAGTTACTCGAAGCACTGGCCATTCTCGAAAAAGAAAAGAATATCAGCCGTGAGGCTCTTCTGGATGCGATCCAGCAGTCCCTGATCCTGGCTTATAAAAACCAGTATGAAAAAGGGGAGAACGTTACGGTACGGATCGATCCCGAAACGGCTGAATATCATATCCTTGCAGAAAAGGAAGTTGTGGCCGAGGTGCAGGATCCCGCACTGGAGATCAGTCTTGCAGAGGCACATAAGATCAGTCCGGCATATCAGATCGGAGATGTGGCAGAATGTGAGATCGATTCGCCGTCTTTCGGCCGCATCGCAACGCAGAATGCAAAGAATGTGATTCTGCAGAAGATCCGTGAAGAGGAAAGAAAATCGATCTATAACCAGTATATTGAACGGGAACATGACATCGTGACAGGTGTCGTTCAGCGTTATATCAACCGGAATATCAGCATCAACCTGGGACGGGCAGACGGATGGCTGGCCGAGAGCGAACAGGTCCGCGGCGAAAACCTGCGTCCGACGCAGCGCGTCAAGGTCTATATCCTGGAAGTCCGCGATCAGCCGAAGGGACCGCGTATTCTTGTTTCCCGTACTCACCCGGAACTGGTGCGCAGACTTTTTGAAGAGGAAGTTTCCGAGATCCGTGAAGGCATTATTGAGATCAAGGCCATTGCCCGTGAGGCGGGTTCCCGCACGAAGATGGCGGTCTGGAGCCATGATCCGGATGTGGATCCGGTCGGTGCCTGTGTCGGTCTGAACGGCTCGCGCGTAAACATGATCGTTGATGAGCTGCATGGTGAAAAGATCGACATCGTCAACTGGGACGAAAACGAGGCTTATCTGATCGAAAATGCGCTTTCACCGGCCAAGGTCATCTCCGTTCTGGCAGATCCGGATGAGAGAACGGCTCTGGTTGTCGTGCCGGATTACCAGCTTTCCCTGGCAATCGGCAAAGAGGGTCAGAATGCCCGCCTGGCTGCGCATCTGACGCAGTATAAGATCGATATCAAGAGCGAGTCTCAGGCTCGTGAAGAAGGCATCTTCGATGAATATTACGAAGATGAAGAATATGACGAATACAGTGAAGAGTCCGAAGCGGCGAATATCCTTCAGGAAGCGGCTGCTCAGGCAGCTGCAGAAGGTGCGGAGACGGAATGAAAAAAGGGCTCTTCAAGCCTGTCCGTACCTGTGCCGGCTGCGGCTGCAGGAGGGATAAGGCCGGACTGCTTCGGATTCTGCGCACGCCTGAAGGAGAGATCCGGATCGACAGGGAGCAGAGAGGAGACGGAAGAGGCGTGTATCTGTGCAGAAGCAGAGACTGTCTGGCGAAGGCACAGAAACGAAAGGCACTGGCGCGCAGTCTGAAGTGCACGGTGCCGCAGACTCTGTTCGATGAACTTCGGGAGGAAACGGATGACAGAACGTCCGGATAAAACGGCAGCGCTGCTCGGACTTGCCATGCGGGCCGGAAAGGTTGCCGCGGGAGAAACGGCAGCGGAGCTTGCATTACGGAAAGGCAGAGCCCGTCTGGTCATTCTTTCGGAGGATGCTTCCGTCAACACCTCTGCGAAATTTGAAAAGATGGCAGCAAGGGAAGACGTGCCGGTCTGCAGATTTCTGCCGAAGCAGGAGCTGGGCAGATGTATCGGCCGCGGGGAGCGGTCCTGTGCCGTGATCACGGATGAAGGCTTTGCATCGGAACTGTTCCGCCGGATAGGCGGGAAATCATAAATTAAAGTGAAAAAGTTAAGGAAGATCAGGAGAATACGTTCGGAAAGGTAGTGGATAATTTGGCGAATATCAGGGTTTATGAGTTAGCAAAAGAACTGAATGTCGATTCAAAAGAGATTCTTTCATTCGTAAATGAAAAGGGAGCAGATGCGGCATCTGCCCAGAAAGCATTGGAACCGGATATGGAAGCAATGGTCAGACGTGCGTTCGGGAAGGAAAAATCACCTGCAGGAACAGGTGAAAAGCCGGGTACGCAGAAAGACAGCGCTGAAGCAGAAGGAACAAAGGGGACGGATGATCAGGCTGCACCGGAAGCTCCGAAGAAAAAGAAGCGTCTGATTGCCGTTTTCCGCCCGCAGAATGCGTCCAGCCGTGAAGGAAGAAATCTCAAACAATCTGCATCCCGTCCGAACCAGAGGGGGCAGAAGCCCCGTTCGGAAGAGCGTACTCCGGCAAAATCCACACAGAGACCGCCGCTTGTAAAGGTGCCGCGTCCGCATCCCGTGATGCGGGAGGAAGAGCATCGGGTGAAACGGACGGATGCGGCCGCAAAGAGGAGAGAGTCTGAGGAGATCCTGGCAGCGGAGCAGATCGCGGAAGCCGTTTCTGCCGTAACAGCCGAACAGACTCAGCAGATCGCGGAGCCGGTTCAGGAACCCGCTCCGAAGGTATCGCCTGTCTCCGCAGATGAGAAGACAGTTTCTTCCGTACAGGAAAAGAAGACGGAAGAACAGGCCGAGGAAAAAGAAAAGGCACCCGTAAAGAAGGAAAAAGCGCCTGTCCGCAGGGAAAAACGCCCGGAACAGCCGGACAGAAGTTCTGCACGCCAGGAAAAACCGGGTGCGCGTCCGGAGCGGCC
>JABUSX010000394.1 GCA_021442545.1 Eubacterium sp.
ACCGATCGGTTATGAGCCGACTGCTCTGACCAACTGAGCTAAAGATCCGTACATCACAAGTGCGATTTTACTGGAATTTCCTGCAAAAGTCAACTTGTTGAGTCTGTTCTTATTCGTTCCTCCTGCTTTTTCTCCTGTCGTACTGTATCTTCTTATAATGTTCCTCTTTATCTGCATACATTCGCCTGTCCGCGAGTTCAAAAAGACCTTCGATCGTCATCCCAGCCTCTTTTGAAGCGCTTCCGACAGCAAAGGAGACTCTTATCTCCCCGGTACCTTCTTTTTCGTCTGATATTTTTCGAAGCCGGTCCAGTTTCAGGTTCATCTCGTCCTGCAGTGCCGAACTGACCACGGCAAATTCATCACCGCCGATCCGGTATAATTTATCTGTTTCATCCGAAAATACCGATTTGACTCTTTCTGCAGCCTGCATGATCATTCTGTCTCCGACCGCATGTCCGTATTTGTCATTGACGCCTTTCAGGTCATTGACATCCACGACCGTGAAATGAAGATGATCCGGCATATGTTCAGCGATTTCTTTCAGTTCTTCCTCGTAAGCTCTGCGCGTTCCGAATCCTGTCAGGGCATCGATCAGAAGATACTTGTTCCGCTCCTCCAGTATGGTCTTCTGTTTCTGCATCTTCAGAAGCTCCTGCAGCCTTCGCTCACCCTTTTCGCAGATCTTGTTATATAAATGGCTGCTTATTAATGCCCCGCCGAAACAGAAAATGATCAGCATGATCTGAACTTCATACGAGTACATGTTGGTTTCATCGATCACACCTGCACAGGCATCCCGGATCACCGTAAACAGATTCAGGCCGAGTACAATCAGTCCCATGCGGAGAACCAGCGTCGCATCATGATAGAGAACAAGGAAAGAGATCAGAGGAAGAATCATCACATACAGTGTATTCGTGACCCCTGTCAAAAGAGCATACCCATACATCAGCATATAACTGAGACAGATCTTGTAGCGGAGACTGAAGCTGCCTCTGTCTTTTTTATAGCTGACAAAACAGAAGATATAGGGAACAAATAAAATGATCACAACGTTGATAAAATAACCAAGCGAAACCTCTTTGAAGATATGTTCGATCGTGTAGGCAATCAGATAACTGACGTTCATGACCGTCCAGCAGATCAGCAGATATTTATTCAGAACACTGTTTTCTTCCCACGTTCTGCTTTTTCCCTGAGCGATTCTCTCTTCATTCACACCCTTTTCTTTCGTCAGCCCGGCCGTTTTCCGGCTGTTTGCTTTTTCCTGAGTACCGTTCTTCATACCGCTTTCCTCCGCCATGAACCATGCTGCATTCCGCAATTTTCTGTACAATTTTCCATACAGGAAAACCGAAGGTGTGCAAAACACGAAATATTCTGACATAAAATGTTTAAATCAGACTATTTGTTTTTGGTATATGATATTATTATGTCTTTATGTAATAGTATTTGTTTTTTATAGGGGATTTTATATTGATTTTTCCTATTTGTCAATATATATGACTCAATATTTAACGCAAAAATACAACATCTTTACGTTTCAATAGTGAAATAATCTTTCGCAAAACTGTTTTCATCCGTATTTTGAAAAAAGTTTTCAGGAAAAGTGCGGAAAAACCAATGAAAAAATACCGTTTTACATCAGATGTGTTATGATACAAGGGATTTTGTCAGCGCAGGGAGAAAAGAAATCCATGATGCTGCCGGACACTGACCCCAACTTCATGAACGAAGCTCATTCATGCCGGTTCATGATTCTGAGATCTGCACATGTATCTGTACATTTTCAAACACTAATAAAAAGAGGATTGTATTCCATGAATGACCGAAATCTGACAATGATGACCGACCTGTATGAGCTGACCATGATGCAGGGCTATTTCAAAAATCCGACGGATCAGACCGTCGTCTTTGACGCTTTCTACCGCACAAATCCGTGCAATGGCGGCTACGCCATCTGCGTCGGGCTGGAACAGGTCATCTCCTATATCCGGGATCTCCATTTTTCTCCGGATGATGTCGAATATCTGCGCACTCTCGGGATCTTCGAAGATGACTTTCTCGAATATCTCCGGGGCTTTCACTTCACGGGCGACATTTATGCCATTCCGGAAGGAACCGTCGTTTTTCCGAGGGAACCCCTTCTGAAAGTCATTGCGCCGATTATGGAAGCACAGCTTGTTGAACCCGTGATCCTGAACTTTATCAACCATCAGTCCCTGATCGCCACACGTGCCGCCCGTGTATGCCAGTCGGCCCGGGGCGATGCCGTCATGGAATTCGGACTCCGCCGTGCGCAGGGAGCCGATGCCGCAAACCTCGGAGCCCGTGCCGCCGTGATCGGCGGCTGCATCGGAACCTCCAATGTTCTGACTTCCGAGCTCTTCCATGTTCCCGTAAAAGGAACCCATGCGCACAGCTGGATCATGAGCTTCCCGGACGAACTGACTGCCTTCCGGACCTATGCAGAGCTCTACCCGAAGGCCTGTATTCTCCTGGTCGACACATACGATGTGCTGCGCTCCGGCGTACCGAATGCCATCAAGGTCTTTACGGAAATGCGCGAGGCCGGTGTCGATATGAAAGGATACGGAATCCGCATCGATTCCGGAGACATTGCCTATCTTTCCAAAAAAGCCTATGCCATGCTGTCGGAAGCCGGCTTTGAAGATGCGGTCATTTCCGCTTCCAGTGATCTGGACGAATACCTGATCAATTCCTTAAAACAGCAGGGAGCCAAAGTAAACTCCTGGGGCGTGGGAACCAACCTCATTACTTCCAACGGATGGTCTGCCTTCGGGGGCGTTTACAAACTGGCTGCCATAAAGAAAGGAGAAGGCGAATTCCAGCCGACGATCAAACTTTCCGAGAACTCCGAGAAGATCACCAACCCCGGAAACAAAACGGTCTTCCGCCTGTATGATAAGAAAACCGGAAAGATCCGGGCTGACCTGATCGCGCTCGAGGGCGAATCGATCGATCCCGAAAAGGATCTGGTCATTTTCGATCCTCAGGAAACCTGGAAAAAAACAAGGCTGCGCGCGGGCACCTTCACCGTCCGTGAACTTCTGGTACCCGTCTTCCGAAACGGGCTCTGCGTTTATGAATCGCCGTCCGTTATGGAGATCCGTGATATATGCTCCAGAGAAAAAGATACCCTGTGGGATGAATCCAAACGTTTTGTGAATCCGCACGAAGTCTACGTCGACCTCTCTGACAAGCTTTATGATATGAAGAAGAAACTGCTTGAGCAGATGTCCATGAAGGATATGTAAGAAACCCTTTATCCGAAAAGTGTACCTTACAGAAAATGCATTATCGTTTTTCCGAAAAGTGTACCTTACAGAAAGTGCATTATCGTTTTTCCGAAAAAGAGCTGCAGAAAACATTCCGTTGTTTGCTGCAGCTTCTTTGATTGTGTCACACCGAAATATCCCCCATGCAGACCAGGACATTTACTTTGTCTGCATGAGGGATATTCTGTTCTCATTCCATGTGTGAGAGGCTTTCATGCCGCAGCAAGGCCCCTCCGTTCATGTCATTATTCGATCGTCTTGAGATCCGGAGAAACCTTCAGTTCTGCTTCTGTCGCAGCCTTCACATCGTCGACCGAGAATTCCGGATTGATCTCAACAAGGACAAGGCCTTCGTCCGTCACATCGATCACGCCCATCTCAGTGATGATCTTGGTCACACAGGTCTTAGCTGTAAGAGGAAGTGTGCACTGTTTCAGAATCTTCGGATTTCCCTTCTGGGTATGTTCCATCGCCACGATCACGTTGGAAGCGCCGACAACCAGATCCATTGCACCGCCCATGCCGGGAACCATCTTGCCCGGAATGATCCAGTTGGCCAGATTACCTTTTTCATCGACCTGAAGAGCGCCCAGAACGGTAGCATCCACATGGCCGCCGCGGATCAGACCGAAAGAGGTTGCGGAATCGATGAAAGCACCGCCCGGTGCGATGGAGGACGGCTGTCCGCCGGCATCCGAAACACAAAGATCAACATCTTCCGCAGCCGGCTTCGGGCCTGCACCGGCCATGCCGTTCTCGGCTTCCAGAACGACCTTGACGTCTGCCGGAAGGAAGCTCGGGATCATGGTCGGAAGACCGATGCCAAGATTTACGACGTCACCATCTTTAAACTCTTTTGCTGCTCTTTTTGCAATATATGCTTTGATTTCGCCCTTATCCATTATTTTGCACCTCCGTCAACAACATAGTCCACCAGAATTCCCTGGACGATAATTTCGTCAGCATCCAGCATATCCACGATCTGGTCTGCCTGCATGATGACAACATCAGCCGCCGTAGCCATGACCGTATTGAAATTGCGGGTCGTTCCATGGTACTTGGTGTTGCCGTATGCATCTGTCGTTGTGCCGTAGCAGATCGCGATATCTGCACGAAGCGGCTCCTCAAGCAGATATTCCTTACCGTTGACAGTGATAACTTCCTTACCGGCTTCTTCACCGACCGGTGTTCCAAGGCCTGTGGGAGTCAGGACGCCGCCGAGGCCATAGCCGCCGGCACGAACTTTTTCAGCCAGGGAGCCCTGCGGAACAAGCGTAACCTTCATCGTTCCTGCATTCATCATCTGGCCGACTTCCGGATTGACTCCGATATGAGTAGCGATCAGATGCTTGACCTGACCATTGTGGATCAGTTCATGAAGACCATTCTCAAACCGCGGCTGTCCGCCGTCGTTTGCGATGACCGTCAGATCCTTAACGCCGGTTTCTGCGATTGCATGAAGAACCGCATTCGGTCCGCCGACACTGAGGAAGCCGCCAACCATGATGGTCATACCGTCTTTAACAAGAGCGGCCGCTTCCTGCACTGAAATTTGTTTTGCCATTGTGAACACCTCCGTTTGATATTTTTGCTTTATCACTGGTAAAGTACTACTTTACTATGCTACCCAGTATAAACCATCTGGTGAATTTTGTTAAGAATCGTCTGAAAAATAACTATATTTCCGAAAAAACATCCAAAAAGAGCCATCCCGGACCGAAACACAGATTCAAATCCTGTACCTCATGACCCGTAATCCCCGGCATTTTGATTCTGAACCATGCTTCCTTCTTCAGATATCAGAATGTTTCCTCCGGAAAACGGATCCGCAGATACCCTTTAATGATCTCCACTCCCCGTTCAAAGCCGAGTTTTCCCGTATTGATGCAGAGATCATAATTCCTGGCATCCGACCAGCTCTGTCCCGTGAACTTCTTATAAAATTCCTCACGATTACGGTTTATCATCATGACATATTTTTCGAGCTCTGCCGGCGGCAGACTCTTTTTCAGGGCTGCCTGTTCAAGCAGAAACTCCTTCGGCGCGTGTACAAATACACGAACCGCATAATCCGTATCCTCCAGAGAAAAAACACCGCCGTGCCCGATAATCACGCAGTTTTCTTTTTCCGCGATCCGGCGTATCGCTCCGGCCTGGTGAAGAATAAGATTGTTTTCCGACGTATAATCCGAACTTCCCGGAGGAGAAGGTTCTCTTTTCAGATCCACGACGTTGTTCAGAAGATAAGGCCTGACGGGTTTTGTCCGGTCATTCAGTTCCGCGAAAAAAGTCTCGCTGATGCCGGACTGTTCCGAAGCAAAACGCTCCAGATCAATGTTATACCACGGAATACCAAGCTCTTCTGCCAGCATCTGGCCGATCGTGCGGCCGCCGCTCCCGTATTCTCTGTTGATTACAATAACAAATCTGCCCATACGTCCCCCTTTCCTTTAACATCATTTCCCGGGATACGATCCTCACGCACCCGGACAGACCTCTGCGGACACAATCCGTGTTCTCCGGATACGCTTCCTCATTTCCCGTATACATCTCTCCGGCACGGCTTTCATTTTCCGGGATGTATCTCACGGGAACTATCCCTACTCACCCAGATAGGCTTTCCGTACACGGTCATCATTCCGCAGCTCTTCTGCCGACCCGCTCATGGAGATCTTTCCTGTTTCCAGAACGTAGGCACGATCCGCGATATTCAGAGCTTTCTGTGCATTCTGTTCGACCAGCAGAACCGTTGTTCCGCCTTTGGATACTTCCTCGATGATATGGAAGATCTCGTCAACGAGGATCGGAGAGAGACCCATGGACGGTTCGTCCATCAGCAGCAGTTTCGGGCGCGACATCAGAGCGCGTCCCATGGCCAGCATCTGCTGTTCGCCGCCGGAAAGTGTTCCCGCAAGCTGTTTTTCTCTTTCCTTCAGACGGGGAAAATGTCCGTAGACCATTTCCAGAGATTCTTTCTTTTCGTTCGGATCCCTTCTTGTAAAGGCTCCGAGCATGAGATTCTGCAGAACAGTCATATCCGGAAACACGCGTCTTCCTTCCGGCACGTGAGCCATTCCCATTGCCACGATCTTATCCGCCGGTGTGCGGGTAATATCCTGTTCGTTGAAAGTGATCGAACCGGACACGGACTCGATCAGACCGCTGACCGTATGCAGCGTTGTCGTCTTTCCTGCACCGTTTGCGCCGATCAGGGCAATAACCTCCCCTTCGTTAACTTCAAAGGAAATACCCTGCAGTGCCTTAATCATGCCGTAATTTACGCACAGATCTTTTACTTCCAGAAGCATATGCTTTCTCCTATATACTGACTGCCGTTTCTTCAGTCACATGTCTGCCGTTTCTTCAGCCACATGTCTGCCGTTTCTCCGGTCACATGTCTTCTGTTTCTCCGGTCACATGTCCTCTGTTTCTC
>JABUSX010000463.1 GCA_021442545.1 Eubacterium sp.
CTGTACATATCCAGCATTCCGCTGTAGGTATTCCCCAGGAAGCCGAAGCGGGCATGGGAGAGCATCCGCTTCACGCCCGCGGCCGCCACATATTCCATGATCTTTTTCCAGGCGGCTTTTGCTTCGGGACGGTCACAGGTCGTCTCATCCGTTACAGAAATCTCCGGCGTATAGTCAAGCCCCAGAAGACCGTTCACACAGCGGAAGGGAATGCCGGCCCGGTTGAAGGCATTGGAGATTTCCGGAACAGGGCAGGCCCCGCAGTGTGCCAGCCATTCACCGGTGGTTGTTTCCTGATAATTCACCCGCAGACCCGGCTGCAGATTCAGTACGACACAGGGCGCCTTGCAGATCTGATGCACCGGAACCACACAGTCACTGGAAACATAGGTTGCCGAATGACAGAATATAAGATCCACGTTCTGTCCGTTGAACCACTCGCCGGCTTTTCTTGCTTCATCCGGCGTATCAACCATGCCATAGTTGAAAACCTCGGCCTTTTCCGCCATTTTCTTCTCGATAAAGCTGCAGTACTCGATGAGTCTTTCCCGTAAGCCCTTGAACTGTGCCCAGTATGCACGCAGTCCCACACAGTACAAGCCGATGCGCGCACGCGGCGCTTCCTTGATCGCGGATAATTTCATTTCTCTCCTCCTGTTTTTTCCATTTAAAAAACTGCAGTTTCTTTCGTGATTCAGAATTTGCTTTCTTTGCGATTTTCTCTGTTTCCCGTTTTGTGATTTTGCTGCTTCCCGTTTTACGAGTCCACCGTTTCCCATTTTGCGATTTTGCTTCTCACAGAACATGTATTTACTCTTTATATTCTGTTTTATTTCTGAGTTTTTACATGGTAATTTATCTCTCTGTTAACTATAATATACATATCTAAAGCCTTCTTCAATGGTGCTTGTTGCCGTATAATTCTCGAATATTGCTGAAGAATCATACTCGTCATTTCATTATCACGAAGAATTCTCAGGGGGGGATTTTGGAAACACATAATATTGCCATAGACAGTTCATCCGTCTGGACGATCGGAACACCTTCGGAACAAGCCATGAAACTCCCTTTCTATCTGCTGGAGCATGGACATTTCATTGCTTCTGATGATTACTACACACTTCGGGAAAAATCCCGGCAATACCTCCTGTTCTATACACTAAGCGGAGAAGGGGAACTGATCTATTCCGGCGTAAAGTACTGCCTTCCCAAAAATTCGGTCTGTGTCATCTGGTGTGATCCTGTACATTCCTATCGGACCGTTCCCGGAAAACCGTGGGATTTTGTATGGTTTCATTTTAACGGAACAGCCGCCCGGGAATTCTACGATCTGTATAACAACGGAAAAACTCTTTTTATCAGTGAAATGCCTCCGGACGCTGTTGATACGATGTTTTCCATCCTTTCCGCAAAACTTGATGACAGCATCTCCGGAATTCTGCTTCGAAACGAACTGGCAACGCATCTTATGACCTCACTGATCCGGAATAAACTGAAGCTGGAACAGGATGCCTCTCCCGAAATCATGGATAAAGTCAACACGGCAATCCTGTATATGCGAAAAAATCTGAGCAGAAAAATATCCCTTGAGGATATTGCGGCCTGCACCTTTACGTCAAAATATTATTTCATTCACATTTTTAAAAAACAGCTGGGAATCACGCCTTATCAGTATCTGCTGCATCTGCGGATCAACAAGGCAAAGGAGCTTTTAAATACGACAGAGTTGTGTTTGGAAGAAATTGCACAGCAGAGCGGTTTCTGTGACAGCAAAAACCTCATCTGCAATTTTAAGAAGGTGACGCAGATGACCCCCGGACAATACCGCGACACAAGCATTACAGGTATGGCACGATCACCGGAAGAATAATACACCACAGCAGATCCTTCCGCTGCCGGAAAAATCTGCTGTGGTGTAATTTTCGCCGGAATGCTCCGCACTCAGCGGATCTTTTTCATTTCACCGGTTGTTTTATCAAAGTAATACTTATGATTTCCGATCTTCTGCCAGCCGAATACCATATGGCCCTTGCTGTCGTAATAACACATCTTTTCGCCTTCTGCATTGGTTTCGTCGGTGTGGTAATACCAGCCTTTCACCATGGCTCCGGTTTCCATATCAAACATATACCAGTATTGACCTATCTTTTGCTGTCCTGTCAGCATACGGCCTTTTTTATTATAATAGACTTTTTTGGCGCCGTCCGGATTGGTCAGCTCTGTATGTTTATACCAGCCCTTTTTCATTGCGCCGGTATCCGGGTCGAACATGTACCAGTATTTGCCGATCTTCTGCTGTCCTGTCAGCATGCGGCCTTTTTTATTGTAATAGACCCTCTTTGCGCCGTCCGGACTGGTCTCGAGAGTATGATTGAACCAGCCGGTTTTCATCGCACCGGTATCCATGTCGAACATGTACCAGTACTTTCCGATCTTCTTCTGCCCGGTGACCATACGGCCTTTGGTATTGTAATAGACTTTTTTGACGCCGTCCGGATTGGTTTTGAGAGTATGATTGAACCATCCTTTCACCATCGCTCCGGTATCCGGGTCGAACATATACCAGTACTTGCCGATCTCCTGCTGACCGGTCAGCATACGGCCTTTTTTATTGTAATAGACCCTCTTTGCGCCGTCCGGATTCGTTTCGGTCGTATGATCGAACCAGCCTTTCACCATGGCGCCGGTATCCATATCAAACATATACCAGTATTTGCCGATCTTTTTTTGTCCGAAGACCATATGTCCGTCACTGTCGTAGTAGACCTTCTTCGCACCGTCCGGATTCGTTTTGGCTGTATGGTTATACCAGCCGGTGACCATCGCTCCGTTCTCCGGATCGAACATATACCAGTATTTGCCAATCTTTTTCTGACCGACAATATATTTTGACTTTCCGGTATAGTACCGCGTTATGGTCTTTCCGTCGACCGTGACCTGCTTGAACGTCGGCGTAAAGGGAGCTTCCCCCGGATAATTTCCGTACCAGATATTCATATCCACCGTAGCGGTGCCGTAGATGCCGTCCACTTCTCCGCTCGATGTATACTGCCACAGGCTGTATGTACCTCCGTACCAGCAGGTGTCGTTCCACTGCGCAATCCAGTGATAGTAATTGGTGTTTGCCGCAAAATTCACCAGGACGGTATTCCACCAGGAAAGGCTTGAATAGACACCGGTATGATAACCGGCTGCCCGGATCTGCGAACAGTAACGGGATGCCAGCGAGCTGACCTTGCTGTTTCCGAGCAACTCGATCGCATTTTCTTCCTGATCCAGGAAGACCGGCAGCGTCGGTTTATGTCCTTCCAGCAGACGGAGCGTATGCTGCACCTCACTGTCGATGTCGGAGGCTTTTGTCGCATAGGAATAGAGATATACGCCGTAAGGAATGCCGTATTTCTCGCACTGCGCCACATTTCTGGTCCACTGTACATCATCCTGATACGAAAGATCCCTTCCGTATCCGCAGCGCAGAATCGCAAAATCGATGCCGGTCTTTTTCACGGTGGCCCAGTCGATCTGACCCTGCCACTGGCTGACGTCAATACCGTATTTTTCCGAAGAAGCCGTCAGACGGCCCGTGACCACGCTTGCGCCGGCAGGCATTAACATAGAAGCAAGTTCGACCGCCTCGGAAAGGCTGTCCGCTTCAACAGAAAAGGATGCTGTCGGTTCTGCCGCTGCACCGCTTTCTGCATTCTCGTTCACATCTGCAGAAATAACTTCCGATTCATCTGCATCTGCAGAAAAGACTTCCGCTTCATCTGCATAAGGGATTTCGGGATCTGTGTATAACTCAGCCTCCGTCTCATCCGATCCGACGTCATTTCCGCTTTCTTCCGCGGCCTCAGCATGGGCAGAGATGCCGTTTGTGCTGTCTTTTTTCGGATCTTCTTTCTTTTCGGCATCATCCTCTTCGGGTGCAGCCTCGATCACCTCGGTTTCTTCCATCTGAACGACTTCCAGAGCGGTTTCTATTTTTTCGCCGTCGATATAGCGCCAGCTGTTCGGACGCCCTGTCTCTTCAAGGTAAATTTCTCCGGTTTCCTCGATCTGTACCATGGCATCTTCCATGGAATCCACGGAAACAGACGCCGAATCCAGATAGCCTGCACTCTCCGAAAGAGCCTGCTGTTCTTCTTCCGTCAGCTCCGAAAGCTGCTCTTTGGTTTCTTCAATATAATCCTGAAGCCGCTCGATGCCTTCCTTATCTGCCAGTTCCATCTGACCGGAGGCCTCGATGATTTCCTTTATGGACTCGGCTACTTCCTCGCCGGTTGCCTTTTTCTTTTTATCCACATCTTCCTTGTCTTTTTTATCAGCGGCTTTCTTGTCAGCATCCTCTTCATCCGGATCTTCGTCCGCTGCATCCCCGGCATCTTCTTCGGTTTCCGCCGAAAAACCATTTTCGTCAGTTACTTCAGAAGAATCCGATGAAAAGGCTTCATCATCCATATCCTGAAAGGCACTGTCATCTTCAAAGATACTTTCTGAAGATGTTGAATCCGATGAAGTATCTGAATAATAAATATCTGAAGATGTATCCGAAACAGACGGATTATAGTAGGAATCAGAGGGATCTTCCAAGCCGGTCTCATCGGAGGAGTCATAGTAAAAACCATCACCTGAGGAATCTGCAGACGCATCCGGTCCGGCCGGATCAAGGTAATCTCCGTCTGACGGATCCTCAAAAGTATCAGCCACGGAAGAATCTTCGAAAGAATCGGAAACATCTTCATAAACACCGTCCGAACCTTCGGCAGACCCTTCGGTTTCATATGCTGCTCCTGCGGCATCGCTGTATGCGTATACCTCTTCAGCTGCACCTTCTGACAGTGCCGCCATCCCGCTTTCTGAAGCGGCGGCCGAAGTACTTTCCGAAGAAACGTCTTTACTCCGTTCCGAAGCCGCTGCAAACTGAATATTACCTGAAAACAGCAGAGCAATGAGCAAAAGACATCCCACCACCCGGTACCATTTTTTTATTCTGTATTTCAAATTGTTTTCCTCCTTGATACAGGCATGTCCAATCCGTATTAGTATAGGTTATTTCTTACAGAAAGTCAATTTTCTGTTACTTTTATGTAATTTTTTTGTCATTATTCTCCACCTGATTTTTGTCAAGATCCCTTCCTACATGTCAGGCAGCACAGTTTTATGAGATAAAACCTTTTCGTCTCCGCTGTGTCCGCTTTTACGGCAGCATCAAACCTGCTCTGAAAACAATTCTGCAGGATAATGAAATCCGAAAATCAAATCTTTCAGACTCTGAAATACAGAAAAACATTCTGCATGATACCTGGCCGCAGAGAAATGACTCTGCCCGTTAACGATAAGCCAGGCATGTCCGCCGGATACATTATCTCCGGGACGCAGTATCAGGAATCAAAAGCCCTATGTGTGAATATGTTTTCAAAAAAGGGGGATTTTATATGTGAATATGCTTTCAAACCAAAGGGATTTTATATGTGAATACGCTTTCAAAAACAGGGGAATTTTATTTTGAAAGGATAATATAAAAGCAAGCTCCGGCACTGTCCTGTTATCTGACAGCTGCCTGATCTTCTTCTTTAAGTTCTGCCTTGATTTCTGCTATGGATTCTGATTTGTCTTCTTCCGTGGCTTCCGCTTTGTCTTCTGCTGCGGCTTCCGCTCTGTCTTCCGCTGCGGCTTCCGTTTTGTCTTCTGCTGCGGCTTCCGCTTTAACTTCTGCTTCGACTTCTGTCCTGACTTCTTCTTCGATTTCTGCCTCGATTTTTACTTCGACTTCTGTCCTGACTTCTTCTTTGTCTTCCGCTGTAACTTCTTCCTTTACTTCCTCTTTAACTTCTTCTGTTACTTCTTCTTTGACGTCCGGTTCGTCTTCTTCCATTTTGTCCATCCCGCCGGGAATCAGCGCCATGATCTGCTTCCGTTTTTTGGCAACAATGATGACAAGAACGATCTGAACGCTGAGAGCCAGAACCATGAAAACATATTGTCCGTTTTTGAGGAAGTTGCCGGCAAGACAGTTGAACAGGATCTGAACCCAGCTGGCTATGGCAATGGCACCAAAAAAGCCCAGAAACGTAATTGAGGATCCTGCTGCCATATAGGGGATAATGCCGTTCGGAATCAGCGGAATCAGGTTGAGAAGTGCTACGATAAAGGACGGTCTCGTCGTTTTCATTTTTTCACGGATCCAGGAGTGCTTGTTCTTTTTCTTTGCGGCAAAACCCTGGATCTCGCTGCCCATGCGGCGTGCAACGATGAAGACCGCACAGTTTCCGAGTATAAAGCCGCAGTAGCACATCAGAAGAGCCTGCCACCACCCGTACAGGGCGCCGGCCGCAATCTGAATGGCAAAACCCGGGAAAACGATACTGATGACCTGAAGCGCAGAAAGGAGAATGATCGTTACGGCACCCTTCCACACACCCTGATCGGAAATGTAGGCCTTAATGGCCACTTCGTCTCCCGTCTGAAGCAGACGAATATATTCCGGCAGCGTATTGCCGAAATTCACCCAGACCAGGATAATGGCTGCTGCCAGAATACCGATCAAAAGCAGCAAACGGCCATATTTCCGAAAGAAACCTTGTTTTTTCTCCATAATAATATCATTCCAAAAAAGAACCGGAAGCAGGTTGTTCTGTACTTCCGGTTACGAAAGCTGCTAACCAGATTCGAACTGGTGACCTCATCCTTACCAAGGATGCGCACTACCGCCTGTGCTATAGCA
>JABUSX010000253.1 GCA_021442545.1 Eubacterium sp.
GTTGTCGCTGTAGTGTTCTTCTACGTAGGTGAGTACGTTTTTGATGGGGATCAGGCGTTCGGAGGGAACGTTTTCTTCCGGTGCTTCTGTATAGAGTTTGCTGTCCAGTATGACTCCGAGCAGGATATACAGATATCCGGGTACCGTAAGGACGTGGCCGGTGTTCCTGGAACGCAGCTCGTCGGATACGAGGTCTATGATCGAACTGACGGTGTCATTTCCCGAAGAAATCACGGTGTTGATAAGGTAGCGGTGCTCGAGGAAGTTCCGGACGTATTTCGCACTGAGGTAGTTGTCTTTCAGAAGCATGTTCATTCTAAACAGCAGACAGTCGTAGTAGCAGTCATGCGGAGTGCCGCCGTGGAGCAGACCGTCTGTTACAAAAACGATTTCTCCGGCGTGATAGGTCCGGGTGTCGTCACCTACCGTCAGAGTGAAGGATCCGGAATGAATATTGATGATCTCGCACTCCGGATGCCAGTGCAGAGGCATGTTGTAGCGGGGTGTTTTTGGATTTTCATGATAAAAGGCTACGGGAAAATTAAACGATCCCTGCTGCCTGCGTTCTATGTAATCGGTGTATTTCATGGGTGTTTCCTTCTGATAAAAGTGAATATATTACAATGATTTATTCATTATATCACTTTTGTCAATAATTGAAACTCTTTACAATCGTAATCAGGTACATGCTTCAGAAGCATATCCGGTAATTGACGGCGGGTCCGGAGACGGAACAAAAACGCGGTCAGACAATAGGAAAACAGCACGTATTTTTCGGAAACAGATGTTTTTTACAGATCTACTTTTTATGGAGGATTATTATGGCAGAGAACAGGTATGTGGGAGAGTATCCGGTAATTGGTATCCGTCCGACCATCGATGGACGCAGAGGGGCTCTGAAGGTTCGCGAATCTCTTGAAGACCAGACCATGAATATGGCCAGATCTGCGGCAAAGCTGTTTGAGGAAAATCTCAGATATTCCAACGGGGATCCGGTAAAAGTAGTGATTGCAGATACTACGATCGGGCGTGTAGGTGAAGCGGCAGCGTGTGCCGAGAAATTCAAAAGAGAAGGCGTGGATATCACAGTTACCGTAACGCCCTGCTGGTGCTACGGTGCGGAAACGATGGATATGGATCCCATGACGATCAAAGCTGTCTGGGGTTTCAACGGTACAGAGAGACCGGGCGCCGTGTATCTGGCATCGGTTCTGGCCACTCATGCACAGAAGGGCCTTCCGGCTTTCGGCATTTACGGCCATGAGGTCTGCGAGGCAGATGACACCAGAATTCCGGAAGATGTTAAGGAAAAACTTCTCCGCTTCGGAAGAGCGGCTGTTGCGGCAGCGACCATGAGAGGAAAATCCTGGCTTCAGATCGGTTCGGTTACCATGGGTATCGGCGGCTCCATCATTGATCCGGCCTTCATTGAAGAATATCTGGGCATGAGAGTGGAATCGGTCGACGAGGTGGAAATCATCCGCCGCATGTCGGAAGAGATCTATGACAAGGCCGAATATGAAAAAGCACTTAAGTGGACGAAGGAAAAATGTAAAGAAGGTCTCGATAAGAATCCGGACTTTGTGAAGAGCACGGACGCCGAAAAGGATGAGACCTGGGAATTCGTCGTCAAGATGATGGTCATCATCAAAGACCTGATGAACGGCAATAAGAACCTTCCGGAGGGCTGTGAAGAAGAAATGGTCGGCCACAATGCCATCGCAGCCGGCTTCCAGGGACAGAGACAGTGGACAGACTTCTATCCCAACGGTGACTTTGCGGAAGCGCTCCTTAATTCTTCCTTCGACTGGGAAGGCGCAAGAGAGCCCTATATCCTGGCAACGGAAAATGACGTTCTGAACGGTCTGGGCATGCTCTTCATGAAGCTGCTCACCAACCGTGCACAGATCTTCGCCGATGTCCGCACCTACTGGTCCGGCGATGCCGTGAAACGTGCCACCGGCTATGATATTGAAGGAAAGGCAAAGGATGCCGACGGCTTTATCCATCTGATCAACTCCGGCGCTGCCTGCCTGGATGCTTCCGGCGTATGCAAAGATGCAGACGGCAATGCCGTTATGAAGGAGTGGTACGATATTACAGAAGCCGATCAGGATGCCATCATGGGCGCTACAGAGTGGTGTGCGGCCGATAACGGCTATTTCCGCGGCGGCGGCTTCTCCTCCAGATTTGAAACAAAAGCAGAAATGCCTGTTACCATGATCCGTCTGAATCTGGTCAAGAACCTGGGACCGGTTCTGCAGATCGCAGAAGGCTGGACGGTGGCACTTCCGGAAGAAATCTCCGACAAGCTCTGGAAGCGTACGGATTATACATGGCCCTGCACCTGGTTTGCACCGCGCTGCACGGGAGAAGGCTTTTTCAGGACAGCGTACGATGTCATGAACAACTGGGGTGCCAACCACGGCGCGATCAGCTACGGACACATCGGCGCAGATATCATCACGCTGGCTTCCATCCTCCGTATCCCGGTGTGCATGCACAACGTTCCGGAAGAGAAGATCTTCAGACCCGCATCCTGGAATGCTTTCGGCATGGACAGAGAAGGTCAGGATTACAGAGCCTGCGGCGCATACGGTCCGCTGTATAAGACGATTCGGTAATGATCGGAGATGGCAATAATGTCAGCTGAAAAACAATTATTAGGTATCGATATCGGTACTTCCGCCTGCAAGGTTGCCGTTTTCTCGGAAGACGGCAGCGTGCTGGCCGCGAGCAACAGTCCTTACCGGGTATATTATCCCGGGAAGGGCTGGGCCCAGCAGGATCCGGAGGAATGGTGGGAGGCAATCGTCCGCTCGATTAAGGAAGTTCTTCAGGCGCCGGGTGTGGAAGCGGAGTGCATAAAAGGAATCGGCGTGGACGGACAGAGCTGGTCGGCGATCCCGGTGGACCGCGAGGGCGTCTGTCTGGCACAGACACCGATCTGGATGGATACCCGGGCCAGAGATATCTGTGAGAGAGTCAAGGCAGAAGTCGGAGAAGATACCATTTTCGACCTGGCCGGAAATGATTTCCTTCCCAGTTATACGACTCCGAAGATGATCTGGTTCAGGGAAAACGAACCGGAAGTATTCGGAAAAACATATAAATTCCTGCAGAGCAACAGCTACATCGTGTTCAAACTTACCGGCGTCATGTCACAGGATGTGTCACAAGGTTACGGGATACATTTCTTTGACATGAAAAATCTTTCCTACAATGAGGAGATGGCCGAAAAGCTGGGTCTTTCCTGTGACCTGGTACCGGATATCTATCCTTGCCATGCCGTTGTCGGCCATGTAACCGGGAAAGCGGCGGCTTACACGGGACTCCGGGAAGGGACACCTGTTGTGGCGGGCGGTCTGGATGCAGCCTGCGGAACCCTGGGAGCCGGTGTGTACCAGCCGGGACAGACGCAGGAACAAGGCGGCCAGGCCGGCGGAATGAGCATTGATGTGGACACGCCTCTGTCACATAAGAAGCTGATTCTGGGTGCCCATGTGGTGCCGGGACAGTGGCTTCTGCAGGGCGGTACCGTCGGCGGCGGCGGTACGCTGAAGTGGTTCCGCCAGGAATTCGGAAAAGACATGTCCTTCGATGAGATCACGGCCGAAGCGGAGAAGGTTCCGGCCGGAAGCGACGGCGTCGTCTTCCTTCCCTATATGGCCGGCGAACGGTCACCGATCTGGGATCCGGATGCAAAGGGTGTCTATTACGGTCTCGGGTTCGACAAGACCAGAGGCCATATGATCCGCTCCACTCTGGAGGGTGTGGCCTTTTCGCTGGAACACAATCTCAGAACAGCCGGTGAAGCCGGAGCCGAAGTGGCAGAGATGAACGCCATGGGAGGCGCCTCCAATTCCCTGCTGTGGACGCAGATCAAGGCGGATGTCACGGGAAAAGTGGTCAACGTGCCGTCATCCGATACGGCAACCACGCTCGGCGCAGTACTTCTGGCCGGCGTCGGCTGCGGAGTCTACAAGGATTTCGACGATGCCGTAAAGAAAACGGTGGTCATTACCAGGACACATACCCCCGATCCGGAACGGCATGAGATATACAAGAAGTCCATGGAGCTGTATCTGGATCTTTACGATCATCTGAAAGATCTGTTCGGAAAATACTGACAGATTGTATTCCGAATGAAATCCATGTTCAGAAAGAGATGATCTCCGCCTGAGCATATCATCCGAAAAGAGAAACACAGTAAAAGGAGAGTAGTTATGAAAGCAGGAGTAGTACATGCCAGAGAGGATCTTCGTTATGAGGAGATCGAGACTCCGAAGGCAGGACCCGGTAAGGTTCTGGTAAAAGTGAAATATACCGGCATCTGCGGATCAGACGTTCCGCGCGTAAACGGAGATGCCTGCCACTTTTTCCCGAATGTTCTGGGACATGAATTTTCCGGGACGGTAGCCGAGATCGGAGAAGGCGTCACGTCTTTGAAGAAGGGTGACCGGATCGCCGGCGTTCCGCTGGTACCGTGCATGAAGTGTGAAGACTGCCAGAAGGGAGATTATTCCCTCTGCAAGCACTACAGCTTCATCGGATCCAGAGAGTATGGCAGCTTTGCGGAGTACGTGGTGGTTCCGGAAAAGAACGCAGTGAAGTTCGACGAATCCGTCAGCTTTGAGAAGGGGGCTTTCTTTGAACCGGCAACGGTTGCGCTTCATGGTCTCAGGAGACTGGATTACCGGGGCGGCAAAAATGTAGCGATCCTCGGCGGCGGCACGATCGGTCTTCTGACCGCACAGTGGGCCAGGATCTTCGGTGCAAAACAGGTCGTCGTTTTCGATATCCTGGACGAGAGACTGGAACTTGCAAAGAGACTGGGCGCCACATCGGGGATCAACTCGGCGAAAGAGGGCTTCATGGATGAAGCCATGGCGGTCACGGAAGGCAGAGGCTTCGATTATGTATACGAGACGGCCGGAAACACCATCACCATGAAGATGGCCTTTAAACTGGCGGCCAACAAGGCAGGTGTCTGCTTCATCGGCACACCGACCAGAGATCTTTCCTTCACCGTTGATGAATGGGAAAATATCAACCGGAAGGAATTTACGCTGACAGGTTCCTGGATGAGCTATTCCGCTCCCTTCCCGGGAGATGAGTGGAAGCTGGTAGCCCATTATTTTGCAACCGGAGATCTGAAATTCGACGACAGTTTCATCTTTAAGAAAGTGCCGCTTTCCGAGATCGCCGATGCATTTGAAATGTATAAGACACCCGGCATGGTCAAGGGCAAGATCCTGATCGACAGCGAGAAATAACAGGAGCAGAACCCCGCGGCTTCGTGAAAAGATCAGGACAGCAGAAGCGGGAGGAGCGTTAAAAACAGAACTCCGCAGTTTCACACAGACCGGGAAACAGGGAACGGATAATGAATGCCGGATCTCATAACCGGGATCTGCGGAGACAGAAGAAAGGAGATTTTACAAATGGGAGTTAATCCGGAAAAAGTACCACAGATCACATTGAATACGGGCGTTAAGGTGCCCTGCATCGGTATGGGAACCTTCGGTTCCGACCGCTTTACACCCGAACAGGTATCCAACGCGGTGGCGGGAGCCATCCGGGCCGGCTACAGAATGTTTGACTGCGCAGCCTGCTACGGCAACGAAGACCAGATCGGTGAAGTGTTCGAAACGGCTTTCAAAGAAGGTGTCTGCGAAAGAAAAGACATGTTTATCATGACCAAGGTCTGGAACGACATGCACAGACATGTTGAGGAATCCTGCAGAAAATCGATCGAAGATCTGAAATGTGATTACATCGATCTGTTTTTCATTCACTGGCCCTTCCCGAACTACCATGCACCGGGCTGCTCCGTGGACAGCCGCAATCCGGATTCCAGACCCTTCTCCGTTGCAGAGTTCATGGACACCTACAGACAGTGTGAAGAACTGGTAAGAAAAGGCCTCATCAAACACATCGGTCTTTCCAACATGACGATTCCGAAACTGAACGCCGTCATTGACAAATTTGAGATCCAGCCGGCCGCCTGCGAGATGGAGATCCATCCGTGCTTCCAGCAGCAGGAGCTCTTTGATTATCTGGTAGCCCATAACATTCAGCCGGTTGCCTTCATGCCGCTTGGCTCTCCGCAGAGACCGGAGCGCGACATCGTCGCAACGGATATTGCGGATATGCAGCTTCCGGAATTCAGGGCCATTGCCGAAGCACACGGCTGCCATCCGGCCATCATCGCTTTGAAGTGGGCCGTACAGCGCGGACAGATTCCGATTCCGTTCTCCATTCATGAAATGGAATATGTAAGCAATCTGGAATCCACCATCACAGAGCCGCTGACCGACGAGGAAATGGCTGTCATCGCGACCCTCGAGAAAGACAACCGTCTGGTCAAAGGCCAGGTATTCCTCTGGGAAGGTGCCAAAGACTGGCATGATCTCTGGGATGAAGATGGTTATATCGTAGACTGCCCGGACGCAAAGTGATCGTTAATAATATTTCAGGAGAAAAAACATGGATGCAATGAGAGCAATAATCGCCAGAAGGAAGGCCGGAATGAAATATGCGGGGATCGCATCGTTCTGCACGGCTTCTGATCTGGTCATCGAGGCCTGCTTAAAGCAGGCCCTGCGGTTTGATGATCATGTTCTGATCGAAGCGACCGCGAA
>JABUSX010000415.1 GCA_021442545.1 Eubacterium sp.
CTGACAGCCAGCTGGGAAAAAGGACTGACCTATGTTGCGGAGGGTTCGATCACGCAGGAAGAATATATGGAAAAGCTGGAAGCCTTTGTGGCACGGAATACGATTGCGGCAAGAGATCATGATCAGAGACAATTTCTGAGACAGAGGTTTTCGGAGCTGGCGTCCTGTTATACACGGAGGGGTACGTCCGGAAAAAGGGGAACCTGAACAAAACAGACTCAGAGCTGTTCTGAAGAGGCAGGATCTCTTTTCGATACAGCGCTGCGGCAGACTGGTATAAAGGAGAAGAGCATGAAGAATGCCATGATAAAGGAATTGCTGAACCTGGAAGAAACGATTGCAGCGGAACTTTTTGAAGGAAAGGTCTATCCATGGGAAGTTCTGCCGCTGATTCACGATTATATCCTGAGAACAGGTCCGCAGCTTCCGGAAAGTGAATATGAGGAACGCGGGGAAAACATCTGGGTCGCAAAGGATGCCGTGATCTGGCCGACGGTTTCTCTGACCGGCCCCTGTATTGTGGACAAGGGGGCACAGCTGCGGCAATGTGCATTTATCCGCGGAAATGCAGTTATCGGAAAAGGTGCCGTGGTCGGCAACTCAACAGAGCTGAAAAACGTGATCCTTTTCAACAAGGTGGAAGCACCGCACTATAATTATGTGGGAGATTCCATTCTGGGTTTTCATGCCCATATGGGAGCCGGGTCGATCACATCCAATATCAAATCCGACCGAAGAAATATCGTCGTAAAAGACGGTGACGAAAAGATCGAGACCGGGATGCGGAAGATCGGTGCGATCCTCGGGGATTTCTGTGAGATCGGCTGCGGCAGTGTACTGAATCCCGGCAGCGTGATCGGCCGGGATACGATCGTCTATCCGCTTTCAAGTGTACGCGGTGTTGTGCCCGGGCGTGCTGTTTATAAATCCGCAGATGTTATTGCGGAACGTGAGATGTGAAAATTACGGGATCTGATATCTGTTCCGTAAGAGAAAAGAATGTGATGCATGAAAACGCAGACTTAAAGACATATGATGTAAAATAATAATACATATTACATATTATGCGAAAATGTGGTATAAATAAAAGTGGAGTGTTGAAGATACTTTACACTTACAGGATCGGGCAGGCTGCAAGGTAAGAACGGAAGCGTTTCCGTCTGAAACCGGAATATCTGAAAAAAGGCAGGATATCCGGAATGTCTGTTCAGATCTGTCCGTAATGAAAAAGGAGTATGGAAATCTATGGGAATGACGATGACACAGAAGATCCTTGCTGCGGCTGCAGGGCTTCCGGCCGTTGAAGCCGGTCAGCTGATTGAGGCAGATCTGGATCTGGTTCTGGGTAATGACATTACGACACCGGTCGCGATTCATGAGATGGATAAATTTACAAAGAGGGATGTGTTTGACAAAGACAAGATCGCTCTGGTAATGGATCACTTTATTCCGAATAAGGATATCAAGTCTGCAGAACATTGCAAGGAAGTCCGTGAGTTTTCCAAAGAGTTCAATATTTCCCATTATTACGATGTCGGACAGATGGGCATTGAACATGCCCTTCTCCCGGAACAGGGGCTTGTAACGGCAGGAGACGTTGTGATCGGTGCCGATTCGCATACCTGTACCTACGGCGCTCTTGGTGCATTCTCAACCGGTGTCGGGAGCACAGATATGGCGGCCGGCATGGCAACAGGCAGGACATGGTTTAAGGTACCTTCGGCGATTCGTGTGGTTCTGACCGGAAAACCCCGTAAATGGGTCAGCGGCAAGGATGTCATCCTTCATCTGATCGGAGAGATCGGTGTGGACGGTGCACTGTACCAGTCTCTGGAGTTTACGGGAGACGGTGTGGCAGAGCTTTCTATGGATGATCGCCTGACTATTGCAAATATGGCTATTGAGGCCGGAGCCAAAAACGGAATTTTCCCCGTTGATGAAAAAACGCTGGCATATCTGGGAGAGCACGGAAGCCGCAGCCCCGTCATTTTCCGTGCGGATGAGGATGCTGTTTATGAGCGTGAAATCGTGATCTCTCTTTCAGATCTGAATCCGACTGTTTCCTTCCCGCACCTTCCCGAAAATGCAAAAACTGTTTCGGAAGCAGGAGAAATCCGTATTGATCAGGTTGTGATCGGTTCCTGCACGAACGGGCGTATTCAGGATATGCGTCAGGCAGCTGAAATACTGAAAGGCCGGAAGGTTGCACCGGATGTGCGCTGCATTATAATTCCCGCAACTCAGAAGATCTATCTGCAGTCCCTGAAAGAAGGGCTGCTCGAGGTCTTTATAGAAGCCGGTGCTGTAGTCAGCACGCCGACCTGCGGACCCTGCCTCGGCGGTTACATGGGCATTCTTGCGGCAGGTGAACGCTGCGTATCTACGACGAACCGGAATTTTGTCGGTCGTATGGGTCATGTCGATTCCGAGATCTACCTTGCAAGCCCGGCTGTTGCGGCGGCAAGTGCCGTGACCGGGAAGATCAGTGTTCCCGCAGAGCTGGGACTTTGAAAGGAGGGAGCAGAGATGCAGGCAAAAGGTCATGTATTTAAATACGGAGACAATGTGGATACGGATGTCATTATTCCGGCACGGTATCTGAACTCTTCCGATCCGTCGGAACTGGCAACGCATTGCATGGAAGATATTGATAAGGATTTTGTGAAAAAAGTTAAAAAAGATGATATTATTGTATCCGGAAAGAATTTCGGCTGCGGGTCTTCACGGGAGCATGCACCGATCGCAATTAAAGCGGCCGGCGTCAGCTGCGTTATTGCGGAAACCTTTGCACGTATCTTTTACCGGAACGCGATCAATATCGGCCTTCCGATTATCGAATGTCCGGAGGCGGCCCGTGCGGTATGTGACGGAGATGAGATCGAAGTCAATTTTGATACAGGAGTGATTACGAATCTGACCAGCGGAGAAAGCTTTAAGGGTCAGGCGTTCCCCCCTTTCATGCAGAAGATCATTACGGCCGGAGGGCTCGTAAGCTACATCAACGAGAAGTAAAAAGACAGGTTGATGATTCGTACAGGAAGATAAGGGGCTTCGTACCGTTTTTCAATATATAACAGTTGATTAAAGGTAAAAGAAAGGAAGAACTCATCACTTATGTATAACTTTGTGGAGAAGTTTCAGTTTCATGTCAAAGAAACACCGGATAAAACGGCTATCGCTGCAGACAGCGGTGCAGCTTTCTTTTCTTACAAAGATATCGATCTCCTGTCAGGCAGGGTCTATGCTTACCTGAAAAAGAAAGGTATAGGGAAGGAAGATTTTGTCGCAATCGTTCTGCCGCGCGGTGAGAAACCTGTCGTTTCCATGATCGGGGTTGTGAAAGCAGGTGCGGCCTTTGTTCTTCTGGAGGATTTTACGCCTCCCGAACGGATTGCATATATTGTGCAGGACTGCGGCTGCAAACTGAAGATAACCATGGAGATCTGGGATGAGATCATGGGAACGGAGAGCCTTCCCGGATACGAAGAGCGGGATGAACATGATGCTGCCTTCGCTGTTTATACCTCCGGGTCGACCGGAAGCCCGAAGGGTGTCATCCATGAGACCGGAACGATCGGACAGATCCTGAGATCTTTTCAGGATCCCACAAAGAAGACGGCTGTCCGGAAATCAGACGTTGTTGTTCTTTTATCTCCCGTTTCTTTTGTTGCCACCTGTGAAGTGATCTTCCTGCCTCTCTCCGAAGGTGCAGAGGTTCATGTTCTTCCGTTTACGATTGTTAAAAATCCGCCTGCACTGGAAGAATATCTGATCAGACACGAAGTTACCTATTTCTTCCTGACACCAACTCTGTATCGTCTGATGCACAATATCAGTCCGACGGTCCGTCAGATCGTTTTCGCTTCGGAGATGGTCAGTCACGTCTGGGATCCTGATTTCGTATGTATCTGCGTGTATTCTTCGAGTGAGTCGGCCTGCTGTGTCTCTTCTTTTGAGATCGACAAATCCTACGATCGTACCCCGATCGGTAAGATGCATGAAGGCATCGCCTATCGGATCGTTGATGATCATGGGAAAGAAGTACCAAAGGGGGATCCGGGTGAACTCTGTATTACAGTTCCCTATTTCAGAGGCTATCTGCATCTGACAGAGAAAAATAAACAGGCTTTTGATTCTGAACGTTATTTCCATACGGGGGATCTTGTAAAGGAACTGCCGGACGGAAATATTCTTCTGCTCGGACGGCTTGATGAGATGATCAAAGTTGCCGGCAACCGTGTGGAACCTGCAGAGGTGGAAGCTGTCGTTAAACAGGCTCTCGGCATTCAGAACTGTGCTGCAAAAGGATTTACGCAGGATGATGCAACCTACATCTGTGTCTACTATACGGATGATGTGGAAATCGATTACGGAACGGCCAGAGACAGGCTGCTGGATATGGTGCCGTCCTATATGGTTCCGTCTCATTTCATCAAGGTTCCTGAGTTCCCCAGAAGTGCAAACGGAAAGGTAAACCGGTCGGCTTTTAAGCCCCCTGTATTTTCGTCTTACAGAGAGGAATATGCAGCTCCTTCAGATGAGATTGAAGAGGTCTTGTGCCGCGCATTTGAAGTAGTCTTAAAACAGGATAAAGTCGGGATCAATGATGATTTTATCGCACTGGGAGGAAAATCGATCGATGCCATAAAGGTCGTGTCGATGACGAATCTGGAAGGATTAACGATCTACGATCTGAGCAGGGAAAGGACACCCGCGCGTATTGCGGCAAAATATCGCTCTTATCTTGAAAATGTTGATAAGAAAGCGGACGAAGAGAGTGAAGCGCTCAGGGATCAGCATCTGAGGCAGCCTCATCTTCTCAGCACGCAGCAGCGGTATTATTTTGACAGGCAGCTGTACGCTCCGAAGTCCATTATAAATAATCTGGGTGATATGATACGCCTTCCGCAGGACTGGGATGCACAGAGTCTGGCGGATGCGGTCAATGCGGTGATCAATATCCATCCTTCTCTGAAGACGGTCTTTCTTATTGATCAGAAGACCAGAGAACCGATCCAGTGCTATCGTCCCGATAAAGCCAGAACGGTGACGGTGGAGTATATAACAGAAGCGGAACTGGAAGTATTGAAGAAGAGCCTGAAGAGTTACTTCAGACTGCTCGATGAATATCTGTACAGATGCAGGATTTTCAAAACAGAAAAAGGTCTTTACCTGTTCTTTGATATTCACCATGCCATTACGGATGGTGGGAGTCTTAAGATCTTCTTACAGGATATAGTGGAATCCTATTACGGTAAGAAGCTGAAGGGAACGGATAATTATTATGAAGTCCTTCAAAGCCGGCAGGATTTCCGAAACAAACCGGAATGGAAGGAATTCAGGGAATACTATAAGAACAGATATAATACAGAGGGCTATGATCTTAAGCCGCATACCGATCCGGATACGGGCATAAAAAGCCGTACCAGAGGTGAAATGCTTCATAAGATGGATGTTTCCAGGCGCCGGATCGACCAGGCAGGTTCTGTATGCAGAATCAGCCGTACGGGATTCATTGTTGCGGCTGCCCTGCTGTCAATGGCAGAGTACAATCAGTCGGATCGTGTGATGTGTGAGTGGGTTCATAACGGACGTGAGACCGCAAAAGACGCGGAAGTGTTCGGTATGCTGATCCACAGCTTTTATGCAGAACTTTCACCGAAACCGACGACGACGGTTCTGTCTTTGCTCAAGGATATTCAGGAACAGATAACGAGCAGTCTCGAGCATCGGATCGGCATCGATTATGAAGAGACCTTGAAGGCACAGTTCTGTGTACTGTATCAGAGCAATCTCCTCGATGTTGAGAGTTTATTCGGTGAGGGAGCCGAGTACATCCATCTTCCTGTGGAGGAAGATATTTATGAGATTTCATTGTATTTTGAAGTCATGGACTGCGGAGAGGGTTTTTGCCTGAAACAGGAATATGCTGAAGATCAGTATAAAAGGGAGTCGATTGATAAGCTTGGCAGACTGTTCAACAGAGTTCTGACGTCATTGTCCGAAGTTATGGAGAGACCTGATATGACAGTAGGAGATGTAATCAGACTCAAACAGTTCTGAAAAGACCGGGAACAGAGAACGACCGCAGCAGGTTCTGCTGCGGTCGTTTTTTATCGGGGTAACAGGATTCGAACCTGCGGCCTCACGGCCCCCAGCCGTGCGCTCTAGCCAAACTGAGCCATACCCCGGTGCAAGAGCCATTATACCGCGGTTGTCCGGAACGCGCAAGGAAAAAATATAAATACAAAATCATTCAGAAGCATCCGGAAACTGCGAATGGTACAGGTCTGCATAAAACCCTTTTTGTTTCAGAAGACTTTCGTGGTTTCCCTGCTCGATGATATGACCATCTTTCATAACGAGTATAATATCGGCATGCCGTATCGTTGAAAGTCTGTGTGCCACAACAAAGCTGGTTCTGCCTTTCATCATATCGTCGAAAGCACGCTGTATACGTTCTTCGGTCATCGTATCGATGGAACTGGTTGCTTCATCGAGGATCAGAACAGGCGGAAGACGCAGCATGACACGGGCGATGCACAGAAGCTGTTTCTGTCCTTCTGAAAGGTTGCCGCCGCCTTCT